>JBDTUW010000144.1:0-8279 GCA_040007555.1 Acidobacteriota bacterium
GGTAACACCCAGACTGCGTGACCCTCCGGTGACGAAGGTGACTCTCCCACCCAGTCATATGACGTTTCCAGGCATATCTGTGTCTCCATTTATGGGTTGTGTGATTTCCGCGAGGTGTCTCGCCGGCGAGAAGGAAAAGGGCGAGTTGCTTGGTGCGCTTGGTCCGATGACTGGTGATATTGTCGAGTAGACGGTGCCCTTTTCGATTATCTCGGGGGCAGGAGTGGTCATTTCCGCCTCCTCAGTTTGGGGAGCAGGAGGACTCACGCGAAGGTCGCGAAGGTCGCGAAAGACGCGAAAAAGCAAAGGATCAAGAGAAGACGCTCCCGGCAGCTACTGACGTTCCTTCGTGGCCTTCGCGTGAGTCTTCCTGTTCACAAAGCGACGCCGTTCACGCCAACCGGTCACTTACCGTGAATTGTTTCACTCCGATCCATGATCTAAGGGATCAGAGCTTCGCTCCTGAGAACATGACGCTACCGCAGGTTGAATTCTCACTTGATTTCTTCGATTTGCCGGCGGTACTCAGCGCTGTCGAAGTAGCCGCGGGACTTGGCTATCAGTCCGCTCGGGCCAATCTGCCACTCTTCGAAGCCACTGATTCGGACCGCTCTGCCGCTGCCGCCAGGTCCTGAATTGGTCCCGTCGAGTGTCCAGTGATAGACAGTCGCGTTGTCCTTTACCAGAAGGTCGTCGAGGAACACCTTTAAGTCGGGAAATGCGGTCATAAAGCCTTGAGCCGCGGCCTGAATCGCCTCCGGCCCCACAGCCGGTTCCTCGCCGTTGATGGTAAGCGTGCCGGCTTCCTCATAGAAAGAGGCCACGCTTGCAGCGTCCTGGCTGCACCAGGCCGCAGTATAGGCTTCAGCAAAGCCTCGCAATGTCGACAAGCGATCGTCTTCCATTCGACTTCTCCGCTTCACTTTGCCAGCCAGCCACCATCAGGTGCGAGGGCCTGGCCGGTCACAAAACTTGCTTCATCGGAGGATAGCCAGAGAACCGCGTTGGCGATTTCCTGCGTCTCGCCGATTCGCCCCATTGGGACGTCGTTTGTCAGCAGTGTCTCGAACTCGCGCGGCAATGCTTCCAAGGCGGAATCAACCATTTCTGAGTGCGTGAATCCCGGGCAGATAGCGTTCACACGAATACCAAGCTTCGCGTATTCAAATGCTGCCGTCTTTGTCAGCCCGATGACGCCGTGCTTGCTGACGGTGTAAGGCACGTGTCCAACCGTGCTGCCACCGAGACCGTAGATCGATGAGTTGTTGACGATTGCTCCTCGTCCGTGCTTGAGCATCTCCGGGATCTGATACTTCATGCAGAGCCAGACACCCTTCAGGTTGACGGCCATGACGCTGTCCCAGTTCTCTTCGGTATGATCCGCAGTCAGGATCAGCGCGTCGCCGCTAATTCCCGCATTATTGAACGCGCAGTCCAGCCGGCCATAGGTCTCTATGGTCGCTCGGACCATCGTCTGGACGTCCTGAGTTCGGGCGACATCAGTTTGAATAAAGAACGCCTCGCCGCCTTGAGCCTTGATCTCACTGACCGTCTGCAGACCCTCGTCGACGCGCCTTGATGCGATCGTCACGCGTGCGCCTTCCCGGGCGAATGCAAGGGCCGAGACCTTGCCGATGCCTGAACTGGCTCCGGTGACGATCACTACCTTGTCTTGAAATCTGCTATTCATAATTCCCTTTGTAAGGCAGCATCTCTGCTTGCTGGAACGTGACCCGATTTACCCGCGGTCGCGATCCGATCGATATGTGCTCAGGCGGGTTCGGCGTGACGGCGACGCCTCCGCTGAAAGTAAAAGTAAAGTGGCAGGCCGAGGGCGATCAATAATAAGCCGGTCGCTGATTCCACGGGGCTGGTGATGATCGTGTTTACAACCAGCCAGGCTGCCACGAGGATGAAGACCAATGGCACAAACGGGTATCCAGGCGTTCGGTAAGGCCTGGGTGCATGGGGCATCTTTCGGCGCAGGGCGAAGACCGTGCTCACCGTCACGCCATAGAAGAGCCACAGCGCAAAGATAGTGTATGTAGTGATTTGGTCGAAGGTGCCCGAAAGCGCGAGCACGCATGCCCACGCCCCCTGAAAGATGATTGCCCATACGGGTGTACGCGGCTCGTTGCACTGACTTCACCCATTCTGGCAAAGAACAACCCGTCACGCGCCATCGCAGCGGTTTTCAAAAACACCCCGGTCCCAATTACCGAGCCTACGACGAGTGCGATCGCATCTCTCAGCGTCAAGACGCGGCTCAAGGCGTCGAAACGTTCAACCATCGGTGAAATGCCCGCCTTCCGTCGTAAGGATGCGGGCAGTGTCCGCGCCCGTGTTGAGAGCTAAGAGAGATGCGTTCGCCGCGTTGATGATCGATAGAAAGGTCACTTCGGCACATCCATCGCCGGGCAGCGTGCAAAAAATCCGACCGGAACCAGCTTGAACGGTACCCTCTGGACCGGCATCGACGGCGATCTCGTCCCTTGCTGAGCGGTCCAGGGGAGGCGAGAAATCCGTCTGAGCCTCACCTGGAAGCCCGAGGAAAACGAGCCGATAGATCGATTTGATCAACTTGCGTTCGAGGAGATTGGAGGTCAATCGAGACTAGCGCAAAGTGATTGCTAGCGCCCCTCGCTCGATGGCGGTACGATGCCCTTCAGCCGCATGTAAACGCCCATCGCGCCATAGACTTCATTGTCGTGCGAAACGATGCCCCACAGAGCTGCAAGCCTTGAGCGCTCACCGCGCGGGGTTGTGATCATCTTCGGTGCTTCGGCATCCGTCAACGAGTCATAGACCGAGTCACAATAGCTGAAGGACTCCTTAAGAACAGCGACGAGATCGGTCTTCGAGGTCTTCGCAGCGGCTCCTACGCTCTTCTGTTCACCTTTGATCGCGGCGCACGTCCGGATATTCGAGTCTGCGATATGCGCTACTCGCTGACCGAAGGATTGCACCTCGGGTGTGGCCTTGAAGGCATAGTGCTCTTCAGGCATCTTCTCGGCGGCCTTGAGCACATTGTTCTTGATCCCGGTGTAGGCGCCTTTCACCTCTGCGCTCAGCGGATTTGGTATTTGGGCCTGCACAACGAGACCGGCAACGGTCAAAACGACAACCAATGTGAGGGCGTAATTGCGGTTCATTTGCGTGATCTCCTGGATTGGGTTCTGGACGCCCGAGAAGTCTATTCGCAGGCCCTTGTCGCGGTCAAATCAGCAGTGGTCACTTGTCAGCAACCGGGAGATGTTAACCTCGCGGCCCTAAGCCTCGCAGCCGTTACTCCATGAGAGCCTGGTACACCAGAGCCCCGAACTTCTGGGCGATGTCAGTCGAGTTTGGCATGAGCTGGATCATGAGAACCATGACGACACGCGATTTCGGATCCACACGGTAGATCGAACCGTAGGCCCCGCCCCAGCCGAACGCTCCCACGGAGTCCATACCGTTCGCTCCATAGCGGTCGGTGGTCTCAAATCCGAATCCGAAACCGAGCCCATTTGCCGAGTGCAACGTTCCGACTTGATTGGTGGTCATGAGTTGCACCGTTCGAGGCGCGAGAATTCGGACGCCTCCAAGCTCCCCACCGTTGCGGATCATCTCCAGGAACCGCGCATAATCATGCGCGGTCGAAAGGAGGCCCGCTCCCCCGGCGAAACTGCGGCGCGGACCTTCGACATAGTCCCCCTGCCCTTTTCCACCTTCTTCGGCTCTGAGAAACCGGCCATCGCTTCCACTGGCGTAGACTGCAGCCAGGCGATCTCGCTGCGCAGGTGGAAGGAAGAATCGGGTATCCTTCATCCCCAGCGGTTCCGTTATGCGCGAGCGCACGAACTCATCGAGGGCGATTCCCGAAGCACGCTCGACGACACAGCCGAGAATATCCGTGTTGTAGCCATACACATAGGCCTCACCCGGTTGGGCTTTGAAAGGAAGTGACGCAAGCCGCTCCATTGTCTGGCAGATCGGCTCGTCCTTGTCCGCGGTATACCAGCCCCTTCCGGCGGCGGGACCGAGCCCCTTAGCGCGATATTGCTCCGCGAGCTCAGGGTCCGTTCCGTATGAGATACCAGCCGTATGCGTCAGCAAATCGCGGATTGTGATCTGCCGCTTTGCAGGCACATTGTTGACTCCGGATTCTGTGCCTACCGCCACCGTCGTCTTGGCGAACGCGGGAATAAAACGACTGACGGGATCGTTGATGCCGAGTTTCCCCTCTTCCATCAAAGAGAGGATAGCCACGCTGGTGATGGCCTTCGACTGAGAAGCGATTCTAAAGATCGTATTCGCCGCCATACGACGGTTGGCCTCCTTATCGCTCCAGCCGAAAGCTCGCTCGTAAACCGGAGCACCGTCCTGGAGAACGAGCGCCACGATTCCAGCAATGCGATTCTCGTCGACATATTGCTGAAGTGTGCGATCGAGCCTCGTCAGCCGCTCCGCGGAGAAAGTCGAGTTCGTGCCAATCGGAGCCGACTTCGCCCCCGTCTGCGCGGTAGCCACCGAGTGACGGACCTGCGCCTTTGCCGCGCTCGAGGATTGCGCCGAGAGATCAATCGCCTGACTCAGGAGAACAGAGAGCAGGAACGCACATCTGGTCAAATTTAGAGTTTTCATGATTCGGTTATACCTCCCACTTGAGATCCTCGATGGCGCCGTATCTCCTCTGCCCTTCGGCGCGTGGATTGCACTGCCTCTGGCGTCTAGTCTGAACTGCACGGCTGCGCTTTGTACTTTGCTGCTCGGGTCTGAAAGTATTGGTCGAAATTACCATCTGTTTCAAGACGGGCCCGCCATTTTGCCACTCGCGCTTTCGGGCCCCTCCGGGTGACTGTATGCGTGGCCAACGTCGCAGCCAGCCTGCTAAAAGCGGCCGGAATCTACGTCACGGATAAAGCGAATCAGCCCTTCCACGTAGACCTTCTGGTCATCGTAGAGGGCGAGATGGCTCCCGTCGGGACAGAACAGGTAGCGCCCTCGCTGCACCGTCCTGGCCATCATCTCCATGTGTGCGGGGTCCATAGTGTCATATTTCGCCCCGATGATCAGCGTCGGCGTGGCGATCTTCGGAAGGTCACTCGTCCGATCCCATTTAGAGAGCTTTCCACTGATTCCAAGTTCACTGGGCCCCTGCATCGGGACATAGACCGCTGGATTGAGGTGTTTGAAAGCGCGATTGACTGGGTCTGGCCATTGGTCGGGTGGCATCCGCAGGAAGTGGTGAACGTAGTGATTGGGGATCAACAGTTCCATATAGCGAGGGTTCTGAAAGTCCTTCTTCGCTTCCATCTGTGTGATCTCGGCCAAAACTTTCTGATCCATCGCTGGCATCAGAACCTTCTCCGCATACTCGTTATATGCGGGGCCGCTGGCCATCATATTCGAGATGATTAGCCCCTTGAGGTGCTGCTGATACTTCAGGGCGTACTCGATCGCAAGCAAGCCTCCCCAGGATTGTCCATAGAGATACAAATTGCTTTGGTCCAGCTTAAGCGCCTGCCTTACCTGCTCGACTTCTTCGACAAACCGCGGCAAATCCCACAGCTCCGGTAAATGCGGCTGGTCACTATATGCGGAGCCGAGTTGGTCATAGTAGTAGTAGTACTCCATCCCCGCATTTGGAAAGTAGCTATCCAGAACCTCGAGGTATTCGTGCGTCGCGCCCGGCCCACCGTGCAGCAGGAGCACCTTGATGGTTGGATTGTTGCCGACGCGCTTTGTCCAGACGCGGAAAGTGCCTTTGGTGGTGTTGATCGGGATCAGCCTGACCCCGCCAGTTGCAGCATCGTCGCGGCTGGAATAGTCCAGGTAAGTACTCGGAATCGCGGGAGGGGGCTGCTGTCGACCAGCACAGGCTTGGAGGAAAACCACGGCGAGGGCAAACGATAGAGTTCGTTTCATGGGAAATGTCGGGAGCATTGGCAGTGGATAACTGAGGAAAACGCCTCGGTTGATTGAGCCCGACCCTACGAAGCGAGGATCACGTTCCCAACGACGCGCGCTGCAGGCCACGGCACCATTGTACGCACCGGGGCACCGCTCACGATCACTTTCCAGGTGGACGATAAGTGACACTCTTCTTTGTCGCTGCGTCAATCTCTTCGGCAGCGAGCAGCACAGTTACTTTAACAGCAACGCTTCCGCTGGCGTTGACGATGAGTGAGAGTGCAGCTGCGGTAACGTTGTCTGGAAGATTTGCGATGACGAGGACATCGACTTCACCAAAGGCGTAATAGAAGGCTTCTATGCTGCCTCCCACAGAACTGACGAGCTCCTCGATCGCGGCGCGCCGACTAGACCCTCCCTCCTTGAGCAGCCCCTCGGCGCTTCCTCCCACGTAGTTACCTTGAATCAGATACTTTGCCATTTGACCCCTCCTGAATAATTGTCTTGGTCCCTGGTTATGCAATCGCAGCCGACGATATCGTCGGTGCTGATCGTTTTTGTTTTTCTTCTGGCTCGGTGTGGCTGTTGACGGTCAAAGGGTCAGGGCTTTCAACCCAAAGGTTCCAGCAATTCCCATCTGTCGAGGGAGTGCAAGCCCCTGATGCGACCCTATCTAGTTCCTGTCCTGGTGGGGCTAAATAGAAGAAAAGAAAGATAGATAAAGGCGCATTCGGGGTTGCTGTTTCTGGGTCTCTCCTTTAGAATGATTGTGACTAAACAATTGACTCTAAAAGAGATACGAACCAGAAAGAGACCCCGAATGCGCCAGACACGCCAAAAACAGCTCAACCTCAATTCGGCCTGGCTCGCCTTTGATCATGCCAAGGAGCTGCAGGCTATTGCTGGGCTCCTCGACCAGCATCCTACGGTGGCGGAGCTGGTCTGGCAAGATCTGACGCCCCAAGAGTTGCTGAAAGACACCGGGGCCCGGGGTCTGAGCGCCGAGCAGGTCTTGCGGGCACTACTGATCAAACAGCTCAATGGATTCAGTTATCGCGAGCTGGCCTTTCACTTGGCGGACTCGGTCACCTACCGACGATTCTGTGAACTCGGCTGGGACCAGATGCCGTCCAAATCCGTGTTGGCAAAGTGCATCAAAGCGATTCGGGCCGAGACCCTCGAGAAGATCAACCGGCTCCTGGTTGGGATAGCGGCGAATAAAAGGATCGAAGACGGTCAGAGAGTGCGCATAGATACGACCGTCGTCGAGTCAAACATTCATCCGCCGCTCGACTCGAACTTGTTGTGGGACAGCGTCCGTGTGGCGACGCGGCTGATGCACCAGGCGCGACAGATCCTCGGAGCGGAAGTGAGCTTTCCCAATCGAACACGGCGTGCCAAACGGCGAGCGCTGGGAATACTCAACGCTCGATCCAAAGAGAAGCGAAGTCCGCTCTATCGAGATCTGCTGACCGTCGCGAAAGAGACACTTCAATCAGCAGAGCGAGTCGTCGAAGTGATCGACCGAGTCATGGCAAACGGTTCGCTGGCGCCGCGCGATCGCTTGGCAATCGTCGGCGTTGGTCAAGAACTGATTCATTACACGGCGCTGGCGCGGCGAGTGATGAATCAAACCGAGCGCCGCGTCTTCAACGAAGAAAGTGTTCCCGCGAGCGAGAAGCTGGTCTCGATCTTCGAGGAACATACCGACATCATCGTCAAAGCTCAGCGTCAAACGCTCTTCGGTCACAAGATCTGTTTGACGAGCGGGCGTTCGTCGCTCGTCACCGATTGCACCGTGCTTGAAGGGAATCCGGCCGACTCTACTCTCGCCGCACGGATGATCGACAGACACATCGAGATCACGGGAAAGGCGCCGAAGCAGGCTGCATACGACGGTGGGTTCGCGTCGAAAGCAAACCTCGCCTCGATCAAAGCGAAGGGAGTCAAAGACGTCGCCTTCTCTAAAGCTCGATCGCTCCAGATCACCGACATGGTCCGCAGCAGCTGGGTTTATAAAAAGCTCAGAGACTTCCGCGCCGGGATCGAAGGGACGATCTCATTCCTGAAGCGAGTCTTTGGTCTCGACCGCTGCACGTGGCGCTCGTTGCCATCGTTCAAAAGCTATGTCTGGAGCTCGCTCGTCACGTTCAATCTGCTGGTCATTGCCAGGCACCAACTGTCCTGAACTTTCACGCTCGCGAGTCAAGGAACTTCCGCAAGTGAAGCGTGCCGCTGCATCTCCGCGTTCGGCACGCGACGTCTGTGGGGCAGTCATTCGGCCCTCTGCCACGGCCTTCACTGCCGCTCCACGGGCGCCCCCCCGACATGCTACCCATACATCTCAACCTTGGACGACGATTTCGACCGTTTCAGGACAGGAACTA
>JBDTUW010000145.1:0-8263 GCA_040007555.1 Acidobacteriota bacterium
GACGGAGCAACTCGATATCCGTGCCGATCTTGATGCGTATGAGGACGATCGGAATGTCGCCGCCAATCCCATACTTCCACAGGTCCGACTGAGTCCGCTGATTGCGCGCGAGGATGTCTGAGCGGGCGCGCAGCGAGCTGTCGCAATAAAGGACTCGGCCGCCGAGGCGCTGAAAAAGGTGAGCTTCGCGGGGCTCGATATTGAGATGCCTCATCTGCACGTGCGCATGAGTCCAGGCAAGGCGCTCGACCCGCTCAAAGATATTCACATCATGGTATTTGTCCGCCATGACCAGAATCTGTTCACGCGACGGCGCGACCACCGTCGAGAAGGTGATCCGGGCGGTCTCATTCGGTTTGAGCCGTACGCGCTGGCGCAAGCTGAAGACAGGGTCGAGAACAGCGCCAACTGTCTTCGAGAGAGGCTTCTCTTCGATTAGGGCAAGCGGCAGGCGTGTCTCGTGGCCTCGACCAAGAAACCGCTCTCTGCTCGTCTCGTACTGCACTGCTCCGACTGCATCGCCCTCCGTGACGATGGTATGCATCGCGTAGATCGAAGGCTCGTCTGGAGAGCGCTGCCGCCGCCGGGCGATAAGGGTGCTTTCGGCCGCTATGAACTCAGTCTCTACAAAGAGATTGCTAAAAGCCCGATGCGCGGTGTCGGCCGCCGCTGTGGCGAGGACAATCTCGGAATAACTTGTCAATTCGATCTCGCGGTCTTTTGAGGATCGATTCGTGATCGTCACACAACGAACCTCGGCATCATCCTCAGGCGAAACCACGATATCTGTCCGTGTCAGAATCCCCCAATCCATCCGCGTGAAGACCGCTCGCTCCTCGGTAAACGATACTTCGTAGCTTTGTGGCCTGCGGGCCGTTGGCTGATATCCGGATGACCAGATCGCTCCACTCTTGACATCGCGGAGATAGCAGAAGCTGCCCCAATTATCCCGAGTCACGTCCTCGCGCCAGCGGGTTACCGCCATGGTCGCCGTTCCTGGAAGCGCGCACGTCGAAGAGCCTGAGCCAGCTGACGTGACCATGACCGAATAACGGCCATTCGAGATCAGCTGTGTCCGAGGTGTCGGAAGACTTGCCGAGTCATATGCCACCGCAACCGGCTCGGTCAGAGTATTTACCAAACGCCCTTCGAGCACTTCCTCCTGTCGGAAACTGGTGGCTCCAACGTTCTGCGGGACGCGTTCTTGAAGCAGGAGTTCGGTCGCCTGAATCATCGGGTCCGAGTGAAACCGCTTTCGCATCACTTCGTTGTGCAGGACATTGTCCAGTGACACCAGACTCATTCCCTGATGATGCGTCATAAAGGAATTGATGACGATCTTTGTGGAGTTCTGCGGCAGCCTGTCCGGCGTATAGTCAATCGCTTCATAGAAACCGTAGCGAGAGAGCGCGCCGCTCTGCTCCAGACGGAGCATGTTCTCAACAGCATCCTGCGGATCGATCATCGCGGCGAGACACGTGGCGTAGGGAGCGATTACCAAGTCCTCGCTCAGACCCCGCTTGATTCCAAGACCAGGCACGCCAAAGGGTCCGTACTGATAGTTCAGCTGAAGATCGCGCGCATGAAATGCGGATTCGGAAACACCCCACGGCACGTCGTGCTCGCGCCCGTATGCCATCTGTCTCGCGACTACAGTCCGGTACGTCTGGTGCAACAAGGTTTCGGCGTAGTCCTCGGTGACGATCAGGGGCATGAGGTACTCGAACATGGTTCCCGCCCACGAGACCAACGCCCTTCCCTTACCCTCGACCTGAGTCAACCGCCTGCCGAGTCTAAACCAATGCTCCTGTGGCACGTCTCCCTTGGCGATTGCCATAAGACTGGTGAGGCGAGCCTCGGATGCCAGCAGATCATAGAATGACTGATCTCGGCGGCCCTCTGAAACATTGAAACCAATGACAAAGAGCTTTCGATCCTCATCAAAAAGGAACTGAAAGTTCATGCTCTGAATCAGGCCGCCACACGCCTGTGCGACAACACGTCCTCGCTCACGCAGGTTGAATGCGGCGAACCCGGCCCTTTCGATCAAAGCGGCCGCAGCTTCGAGTCCTGGCAGAATCGCGGACGGCGTCTCCTTCCTCCGCGACGTCAACTCCGCCGTCATCGCGCGGATGTCTTCCAGACCGGCTTCGCAGTCAGACTCGATCTGCGCGATCGTCGGCACGATGGCGAATCTGTCGAGGATTGTCCGCCACTGAGTCACCAATTCCGGAGCGGTGTCCTCGAGCAACCTCGTGAGCGGGGTATTGCTCAACGCGTCGAAGGGCATCAGCAGATCAACATCACAGCGTAGAGCCCGGATCTGATTGGTCAGGAGCCCGATCCAGAGATGCCACTCAGCGAAGGTGTCGACACCACCGGGTCCTTGCTCGACCTCGAGACCTCGAGCAATATCGCCGGCCAGCCCAGCGCATTGCGATAGCCCATCCAGAAGTTTTCCCCATGCGCTCGCGTCACCCGTCGTCGCGCTCATCGCCGCGACTAACTCCAAAGCCCTGGCAACCTCGTTGGTCATTTGCCTGACAGTGACAACCTGTCCTCGCTCCTTGATAAGGCCGCTCCGCAGTGACTCCTGAGTCAAGTGCGCCAGCGTGTCCGACAATCCATCGAGCGCGCGCTGGTCAACCACTTTTCTGTGCGAGATCTCGAGCGCCGCCTGCTTTGTCGCCAGCAGGTGGCCAGCGAGATTGCCGCTATCGACCGTCGAGACGTACTTAGGAAGCAACGGCGACAGTGTCCGAGTGTCGTACCAGTTGAGGAAGTGGCCCTCGTAACGTTCCATTCTTGAGAGCGTCGCGAGGGTCAGGTCGAGGCGCTCAATCATTTCGAGAAGGCCGATATAGCCGAACTCGCGGGCAGACACGGTAGAAAGCAGCAGAAGCCCAATATTCGTCGGGGACGTCCGGTGCGCGATCAGCGGGGTCGGGACCTCCTGAAAGTTATCAGGTGGCAACCAGTGGTCTTCATCACCCACAAAGGTCTCAAAGAAGCGCCATGTGCTCCTCGCGATCATCCGCATCCTGACCCGCTCCGCGTGGGTCAGCTCCATTCGCTGCTCGGGTCGGTTCGGACGGCTAACAAGGTAGGCAAGGAGCGGTGAAGCGGCCCAGCCCAGGAGGAATAGGACCGCGTACAGAACCGCATCCGGCCTCACTGATCCAATCAAGATTGCTGAAGCGAGGGCAAAGCCGGTGACTGGGTACATCGACCTCACTGCAGCCAGTTGATCCCTCGAGCCCCGTTCAACCTGAGCTGCCGTCATCCATTCGAGGAGATGTCTGCCCGAGATAAGCTTGCGATAGGCAACCCGAATGATCGCGTCACAGGTCACTTGTGCCTGGTGCGGCAGAAACGCGACGGTCAGTGCCACGCGTTTGAGGTTGAGCGCAAAGTCATCCCGGATGCGCGAGAAGTAACCCAGCCAGGGCACGCCCTTTGGTCGGGTGAAAAGATTTGTCGTCGCCTGCGCGTAGACCGGAAAGGCGGCCACCAGCAAAGCGAAGATCGTTGAGGACAACGGCGATCCTGGAAGGTAGGTCCAGGCGCCGACAAGCCAAAAAACCAGGAAGGTGGGGACGACACTTCGTCTCAAATTGTCCAGGATCTTCCAACGCGAAATCAGGGGAAGCACGTTTCTAACACGGCCTCCGTTTGCAGTCGGTACCCTTCGCAGCAGCCAGCCAGCTATCTGCCAGTCCCCTCTCGTCCACCGATGTTGTCGCTTTGCCCACGCGTCATATCGAGCCGGATGATCATCGAACAATTCGATATCGGTGATGAGCGCGGAACGCGCGTAGAGTCCCTCAAACAAATCATGGCTCAACAGCGCATTGTCAGGCACTCGCGAATTCAGCGCAGCCTGAAAGGCATCGACATCATAGAGGCCCTTGCCGGTAAAACTCCCTTCACCAAACAGGTCCTGGTAGACGTCGGACGCCGCCGTTCCGTATGGGTCAATACCGGCGCTGCCGCCAAAGATCCTGGCGAATTGCGAACGGACACTACTCTCGAGCGTGACCCCAATACGCGGCTGAAGGATCCCATAGCCGGACACCACGCGCCCATTGTCAGGGTCGAGTACCGCGCGATTGAGAGGATGTCTGATGGTCGCGACCAGCTTCCGAGCCGCGTCCCGTGGCAACTGCGTATCCGAATCGAGAGTGATCACATAACGCACGCTTGAGAGCAAAGCGGCATCGCCCTGAACCACCTCGAAGCTGGTGTCCCACGCGCCTCTCAGGAGTCTATTAAACTCCTCGAGCTTACCTCGCTTGCGCTCCCACGCGATCCACTTCCCCTCGGATTCGTTCCACAGTCTTCGACGGTGAAAAATGAAGAATCGCCTCTCCCCTGTTGGGCCGTAGCGATGGTTTAGTCGTTCTATCCCCGCGATCGCGGTTTCCAGCAGGATGTCATCCTCGGGCGTTGTCTCGTCCGGTGCGTCAACGAAGTCCGAAAGCAGCGCAAAAAAGAACTCGGGGTCCTGATTGGCGAGATAGTGAACCTCGAGCCTCTCAACCAGATCCTTGACCGCGCGTTCACTACTCAGCATGCTAGGAACGACGATCATGGTCCGGCCGTCCACCGGAACGGGGTGCTCCGAATTCATCTTTGGCAAGACACGTGGGGCAAGGGTGTGTGTAATATCCCAGTTGAGCAAGCTAACTGCGAGGTCTGCGGCCGGGATCAGCCCCATCAGCGCCGTCACCAACAGAGCGAACGGGGTTCCGCCGCCCTTTGCCGCGCTGTAGACCAGCAATGCCACAATCAATGGCGTCAGAGTACCGATCAGTCCCAGGTAGAAACCCGTTGCGTGTCTGAGTATCACGCGCCGAACTCGCTGACGCACACTTGGGCGGAAGCCAAACTCGCGCTCGAGTTCTTCCAGTCCTCCATCAATAAGAAAGTAGCCGACGTGCGTTTTTCGGGAGGTATCAAACTTTCCATCGGATAGGGATTGATTTCGACTCGCCAGTTCGACGGCCCGTCGTGCAATCTGAAGCTCGTCGACTCCGGTTTTTCTCGCGACTCGCTCGATGACATGCCGGTAGCGATCGCGCGTCTCGAAATCCATGTCTGAATAGGCGCCGGCCGGATCAGACGCGAGGATCGGTTCGCTTAAGTTGACACTTTCAACAAAGACCGGCCATTCGACGGTCGAAAGTAACTTCATGCTGGTGATGATGTTGCCAACCGTTACCTGCGATGCAGCCTGCCGGTGATGCTCGAGTTGAACGACATCTTCGATCCGCTCTCCTCGCCGCTGCATCTCGGCCTCAACCCACTCCACCAGAGGAGTGACAAGAGTATTTTGGTCACGAAGACGCCGCGTCAGCTGGACAACAAAGGGACCGCTGATCGCCTTTCTCTTCGCCAGCCTTCTGATGAGTGCCGCGACAACGGTCCTTTGATCCACCTCAGTCGATTCGAGCAGGTCATCCGCCAGCCGGTCAGCCTCCTCTCTCTCCGCACGGGCGACGACGACTCGCACCGTTGAGCGTCTGAGATTTTCGACGAGTGCGAGTCGCAAGGTGATCGCAACTGCCCACAACTCGCCGATCGTCAAAGGCGTGACCTGCTGATATGCCGCAATAAATCGGCGCAACAGGTCGCGGTCCAGGCGGCTATCGGTATGCGCGATGATGGTGACCGCGATCGCGTAAATTCTCGGATAGCCACGCATGTCGCCAGTGCTTAGCTTTGGGAGTTCGTTGTAATAGCTTTCAGGAAGGTCTTCTCTTATTTGTCGCAGCTGTTCATCAACGACGTGAAAGTTGTCAACGAGCCACGCTGCAGCCGGCGACAGGGCCCGGTTGCTGGCCCGGTTGCTCTCCGTCAGGCTCTTATATGAAGTGATGAGTCTCCGTCCATTGTCCTCGAAGCGAGGAAGCAACCGTTGACCGCGCTCGAGGCGTTTGCTGACCTCATGCTCGCTTGCGAGGGTCGCGGCAATCTGCTCCAAGCGCTCGACGCTGAATATCTCGTCGCGGATGGGTTGTTCATTCGTCCACGTGTCAGACCCGCTCAATGCCATTTCCATAGATTTTCCAGGTTGATCACTCTGGCCGTGCTTGACGCTGGCTACGGCACAAGCCAGAAGCTCGCTGACCTAAGCAAGGTGCGGACCATTTCGGGAATCGCGTACCTCTTGCGCAGCTGCCGTGGTCCGGAGCCACTTCCGTCGGAGAGTGTTCTTTGCAACAAGCGACTGGCCTCCCAAGCTCTGTATCAAAACAGGCAAGCTGCGTATTCAATCAGGACATCGAGCGTTTACCCTACTTCGCCTTCTACGAGTGGGCGAGCAGGGCGGAGTTAATCGGTCAATCGGAAGGCCGACGGGTGACGGGGCGGGGGCGGGGCAATTTGCCGGTCGTTGTCAGGTTAAGGCCCAATCGATGTCGGGCACGTGGGCGGCATGCGGGTCTTTTTGGCTCGTGATGCAGGTCCCGGGATCCGACGCTGGCCCCAACTCGGGAGACCTTTGCCAATAGGCCCGATCGCTCACTCAATGCGGAACCATTTTAAGCCTTCAGCGGGTTGATATGATAGTGCCAGCCGGTTTCGAAGCGAACATGTCCAACTACCTGACAAAAGCCGCGTGGATCGTCCTCGCACTTGCTATGAGCGCCTCTCTCAGGGGGCCAGAGCTCAAGCATGCAAACGTCGCGCGCAGATCAATGGGAGATCGGCTCCGAGTCAAAGGCCGTCGCGTTTCTCGTCCGCGAGGTTCCAGCCTGGTCCAAGGGCAACGGTTGCTTCTCGTGCCACAACAATGGTGATGGCGCGCGCGCACTCTATACGGCAAGCCTGAAAGGGCGGGCTAAATCCGCCAACGCGCACCTCTTGAGGAGGCTGCGCGGAGGCTACTTGCAGTTCAAGCATCTGATGGGGCATGGCGTATCACACCGGGGACGGGCATTGGATCGCCGGCGACGTACGGTACTGCGCTCGCCACAGTCACCGCCTTGATCACCCTTCTTGAAACAAAGCTGCCTGGTGCGAGGATAGCAATCGAGAAGCCGAAAGGTGGCTGAGCCGCCTAGTTCCATGAGATGCCTTCATCGCCGCTACGCTGCTTCTTGCCACTGGAGACGGATCTGGTATCTCTCGAGCTACACGGCAACGCTGCGTGCAGATGATCGTTAGCTCACAGACTGGGGATGGAGGATGGGGACCTGACAAGGATTCTCCGCCAGACGCGTTCGACGCCGCGTTGGTGCTGCTGGCGCTGGGGCCGATGCGTGGTGAGACGTTGATTGAAGCGTGCGTCACTCGCGGACGACGGTGCTTGTTGCAAGGTCAGATGGATGATGGGGGTTGGACGGCGACGACCCGGCCGACGGGCATTGCCAGCTCCCTATCGCTCTGCGCTTATGTACTGACTCGCGATGAGGTCCTGGTAGCTCTGGTATCGTCCCTGATCAAACTCCTGGATAAAGGCGGTCATCAGTTGCAGCAAGGTCGCGAGACGATGCCCGGGAACCCGCGCCGGATGCGGAGTCCGCCCGGCAATCGCTCGTATGAAAATGGTTCGCTCATTAATTGGAAGCTTCTTGATGTTGGCGGCGAATCCGACGAACGATTCGCTTCCAAAGAGATACTGTTCGACGTTTGAAGTGTAAAAAGCCGTCACTGTCAGCGCGTTCTTCGACAGGAAGTCGCCAACCGCGGCGATCGCCTTCTTACCTCCGAAATCGCCGACCACGGGGATGATCAAATTCTTACGGTGAAGATCGCGAACAAAATTATAGTCGTCCACGGTCGCCAGGAAATTGCCCTGCTTCCCGCTGAGATCGGTCTCAACGAGGATTTCCTTGAAAGTCGGGAAGTAACTGTTCCCCGAGTTCTCCATGCGGTATGAGATCGCTAAACCATCGGAGCGAAAGTTTCGATAAACGTATTCGAGACTGGCTCCATCGCGTTCCGAAAGGGGAAACTGAAACTCAGTTTGAATTACCTTTCTGATGGCAGCGAGATTGGCGGCGTAGGCAGCGTCATCCGAGGGAATGCGCTCGAAAAAATCCGTCAGTTCATTGATGGACGCGTCCGCAGCGGGCAGCTTCTCCTTCGGCAGAGGCTTGCTGAACAAACGGGAGAGAAACTGTGCACGATCCGGCGCGAGCTGAAAGACGGCCTTGTACATCAGATGCTGAATGATAGCCTGGCGTCGAATATCAATGATAAAGGCGATCCGCGGACGAATCTTGGCGATGTAGGTAAAATTCTGCTCGGGTCCAACCCC
>JBDTUW010000146.1:0-8243 GCA_040007555.1 Acidobacteriota bacterium
TTCCAATCCAGTTTGATGAGATTTGTTTGATTGACCCGTCCGCGTGCTGTCAAGACATAGATTTCATTCGCGGATGCGCCGAACGTGACACCATACACGCGCCCATCGAAAACGGTTTGCACACCTGCGGGAGTGATGTTCTGCCGCGTCGTGACAACGCCGGGATCAGTGACGGAGCGCAACGGCCTATCGGGCGTCTGCGCCAAAATCGGCACCACGAACAAGAACGCCAGGGTAATTCCTTGCAAACGTTTCATGGGGTCTCGCTTTCAGTCGGGATTGTACGAAGCGACAGTATGACAAGAATTGAACATCGATAACAGATTTACACCGATAAAGCATCGCAAAAAATAGCGCCTGTTTGATGGTGAGGTTTGGAGCTCAAGAGGCAGATTCGCTACAGGACTTGCTAGCATTGGCATGGTGGAGATGCAGAAGGACAACGGGGACAAAGGACCATAAGGTGACGAAGGACTGCAGGGACAACAGGGACCACAAGGACCACAGAGACTGGCGCCACCCTCTGACGGCTCCTTGTCCTTGTCGTCCTTAGGGTCCTTTGTCCCTGTTGTCCTTTGTCCGTGTTGCCTTCAGTGGCACCCGCCTCGCCCTCCGCCCTCTGCACTTCGTGGGTGGTCAGTAGGAAGAAAAGCAGGGTAGGACCGTCAGTTCATTAGAGAATAAGCCTGATTGTCACCATTCAGTCGTTCAGGCGCGCACAAAAAGTCAGGGGGTGGAAGGCCACCCCCTGCGTGTCAGGTCGAGTCTGACGGCTCAGGCCGCTCAAACTTCAGGGTGCAATCGCGACCGAATAGTTCTGCATTCCCATGCAGTTGTTGAGGTCCTTCGCAGTGATCGTGAAGTTGTAAGGACCAGCCGTGGTTGGGTAACCAAAGAGAAGCCCAATCGAGCTGTGGAAAGTCACCCCAGGTGGCAGTAAACCAGTCAGGGAATAGGTGTACATTCCCGCTGGCGACGCAGTCATATACTTAAGATAGAGAGTTCCGACTTTGCCGGACAGTAGGCCTGGCTGCCCGTGCATCCGTACAAGCCCGTCGCGGTGACCCTGAAATTGAAGGTTCCATTTGCCGTCGGATTACCGAACAACAGTCCCGACGGCAATAGCACGAGACCCGATGGCAGGGCTCCGCTGGTGACCGTATGGGAGTAGCTGCCGGCTGGTGATGCAACGACCGTCTGGTTATAGCCTGTCCCGATCCACCCGTTCGGCAAAGTGGCCGGACTGAGGCTGATGGTCGCACAGTTGATCTCGATTGAGAGGGCCCGGAGTGCGCGCCGGCGTTACGGGACATTCCGGTCGAGACGACATCGGAAGGCTCGTGTACCACCCCCTACATCGGATGGTCGCAACCGACCCGCGCGTGCTTCTAACAACTCGGCGGGAAGATTGGAATGGTAAAGGTCGCGGCATCGGTCAAGCGCAGCTTACGCAGATTGTCTCCGCCACTAAAGGCCGATCCGCTCGTTCCCCCATTCGGGTTGTAGAGAATCGCCGCTCCCAGTATCCCCACGTCCTGGCCGTCATAAATCCTCATCCATCCTGTATGGCCCGCCGGGATCACTTGCTCGATTCGTGGAGTCGTGCGCGGGAAGTTGCCGGAGAGCGCCCCCCGCAACTGGCACACCCCAGCAGGAAGCGCGAAGCTGTGGCTCGTCTCCTGATCGTCATAGAGCACCCCAACCAAGGTTGAGAGCTTGTCGCCTCCGACCGTCAGATCGCCGCCGATCCGGTTGACGACGAGGAGCGTATTGTTGCCCGTGACGATGTCAGCGATGCTCGAGAGCGCCAGCACTCTCGGAACACGGTTGTAGCTCACTCCATCAAAGCGCAGCGTCGCCGTCAGCGTGACCTACCTGCATAATGGGAGATATGAGCGACTCACCGACTTTGGCGGCAATGTAATCAAGCAGCTGTTCGCCTGAAATAGAAAATATCCACTCGATGCGGTACGGGCAGCGTAAGCGACCTGAACGTTGGTGATGGCCGGTTTGTGGGAGGGGTCGCTGACGCTCCCCGGACCGCACCAAGCCTGGCAGGGCAAGCCCTCCACCCGGTTGACGCGCTACTCGGTGCAGAGCCACCGAACTCTATTCTCGGGTCGAAGAGAAAGTGGAGCCGCCCGTGCGACTCCACTTCGCGCAACCACGCCGTTAATACTCATTCTGGCAGCGACTGCGCAGACTCTCGAGAAATTTTTAGGTGAGCCTTTTGATCTGCAACGTGGCCTGGTAGCCATTGCGGTTGATGCGGATATTAGAGCGTGGCTCTGGAGTAAGTCGGATGAGTTTGATCAAGTAGCCCTCCACGATCACCGAATTGTTTCGTGCGTCGGTATTGAGGTCGATCGTGCGGGTGTGTCCGTTCTTCGATATGCGGGCACTGATTTTCGCGTTACCCGCCCAAACACATCTTGCGTCAGTCGGGCATCGTGAGTCTTCGATAAGGGAGACAAACTTAACCCGAAGCTGACTCCTGGGAAGAATCCTCTCCTTGTTGATCCGCAGCATGACCGTTTCGCTGGTTCGCGGCCGCGCATCGACAATGCCCGGAACCGTCATAAGTATAACTACCAGCAGCAAAGCCTTCATATACTCCCCCTCCCTTAACCTTCATTCATAGAAGCACGGGGGTCCGTCCTCACCTTTGATTCGGATTGAGGGGGTCGCGTTGTCGCCAATGTTCTCTTTCTTTAATTGAATTGAATCGGCCGATACGCTCACCGGGCTTGGGCGTACCTTGCCGCGCTGGACGCCCGTCGTGCGAAGCTCTCTGGTAGGTGCGAGGAGAAGGCCGGCAGCGTTAATTTTGAGCGTCTGGTTGCCCAAATGATGACCCAGGCTCCCTATAACGAAGCGCGCCGCGTCTTTCTCATCGTCGACAATGGTTCGTCTCATCGCGGCCAGTCGTGTGTCTCTCGTTTGTAAGCACCCTCTCCCCGGCTTGCGGTTGTTCATGGACCAAATCCCTGCCAGCTGGTTAAACCAGATCGAAATCTACTTTTCCATTCTCGAATGTAAAGCGCTCACCCCGGATGTTTTCGCCTCGCTGCCCGTGTTTGAGCAACGTATCATCGGCTTCAAGAACTACTACGAGTCAATCGCAAAGCCGTTTGAATGGAAATTCACGCATCATCATCTCAATCAGATGTTCAACAAAATGAAGGGCTTCGCGAACACATCCGCAGGGCCGCTTAGCGATTAATACGTTAGCGAACTTATGAACCAAAGTCGTAAGGTAGAGCGACGGCAGTTGTCGTCGCCGTTTAGGTGGAAGTGCGCGTCAATCAGGCCAGGCAAAAGCGTGAGACCATTGGCCGCAACGACCTCCGCGTTTTTCGGCACGAGCACCAAATGTTGTGGGCCGACTGCGATGAATCTTTTCGTTGCGTACCACGACAACTGCATCGGCGCCCATGATGGCAGTTGTCTTATTGGCGTTTGCGTGCGCTACCGGGTTGATTTCGCGCAGGCCCGGCGTCGGACGCTGCGCGCCTGCGCTTACCTCCAGCAGCGCGCAGCCAAGCAACACTGGGCTTCTGCGTTGAGTCTCTGATTTGCTCAACGATGCGGTTGCTCCAGAGCACGCTGCAACGCTGCTCGTGCTTCCTCATCGCGCCCGAGAGCTTTCAGGGCCCAGCCTGCCAGCAGAAAGCGAAGCGCGTCACGCGGTGGTGATGGCTCGGCAGCCTGCATTTGTTTGTCGTCATTGAGCCGGGCCAGGCGTTCGTAAAGCGCGCGCGCTTCCTCTCTGCGCCCGACGTGATCGAGCGCGACGGCCTTGTAGTAGTAATGCTCAGACCAGGGCTCCTGAGGCTGGGTGGGAGAGCTGAGCGCATCCTCCGCCGCGCGCCGCCACCACTTTTCGGCCTCGTCCTGCTTGCCCGCCGCTTCAAACTCGCGTGCCGCCGCGACATGCTCGCGCGCCTGTGATTGCAGCCCCGGACGGCCGACCCCGAAGTTGGCTGGATACTCTGTAGCTTTGACAAGTGCGGCAGCAGCTTCGGCGTGCCGCGCGGCCTGCTGGTGCTGACGCGCAAGAGCCAGATACGCTCGGCGGTAAATACCCAGCGCCGCCCCCTCGCCCTCCCCCGAAGTGAACGTGTGGCGCTCGAGGAGTTGAATGGCCTCGGTAAAGCGCCCCGCGTCAACGTAAGCTGACGCGAGTGCTTGCAGGAGCGCCGGACGCGTGCGCGCCTTCTCCGACGCTCCCTCGAGCAGCTTGATTCGACGGTCAGTCTGTTTCAGTTCGGCGAGCAACTGGTCAAGCTCGATGTAAAGGTGATGATCGCCCGGCGCAAGCGCGATTGCGCGCTCTAACTCACCAACCGCCTCTTCGTTTCTGCCATCAACCATCGCCAGCGCCCGCGCATAATTGCGATGCGCAACCGCGTTGCCGGGATCAAGCCGCACGGCCTCGCGCCACATGGCCAGCGCCTCCTTGAAACGCAGCTTTCCCGCAAGCACATTGCCCAGGTAGTAAGCCGCGCGGCCATCGTTAGGATTAGCTTTCACTGCGGCCTGCAATATTGCGATCTCTTCGAGCCGGTGAGGGAAAACGTACGCAGAATCAACTTTCGTACCCACTGATCCGATGTGACTGGAGAGTGAGCTGAGCAAGTACACCAGCATCGGGTGGGCCGCTCCTTCATGGAACAGTCTCTCAGCCACTGTCTGAGCTTCCCGACGTCCTACAGCAGCGTAGTCAAACACCAACTCCAGCACTGCGTCAGGCTCACGGGACAGCAAGCGCCACAACTCGCTCCAGGCGTGTTCTGCTTCGGCATCCTTATTCCGCGCTTTGAGGATGTTGTATCGCTCGTGCAGCGCGAAGTAATCAATCGGCATCTCGCGCACCACGTCGTCAATGCGGGTCTGCGCCGCAGCGAGCCTCCCGGCGCGACGTTCCGCGATCGCCAGTACGGTGCGCGCCTTCAGGTCGCGCGGATCGATTCGCACAGCCTGCGTCAATTCTTCCAGCGCCTCGTCGGTTCTGCCGGCGGCTAGTGCAATTTCGCCAAGCACGTAGCGCGCGACCGATTCGCGATGCCCGGCGCGCACGCACCAAAGCAGATGCTCGACAGCCTCCGCCTCACGCTTCTGCGCGCGCCGGACAAGCCCCAGGTAATAATGCGCATCGCCCGCATCGCGATTGCGGCGCAAGGCCGTTTCAAGGTGCTCGGCTGCCCCGTCGTACTCTCCGCTCCGGAAAAACGACAGACCCAATGCGATCCGCGCAGGCGCGAAACCGCCGTCGTATTTGAGCGCTTCCTGATAAGCCGCACGCGCGCCCTGTTCGTTGCTCTTCTTGTCAGCCGCCAATCCCGCGATATACGCCTGTTCGGCGCTCGCTGGCACCACCGGATCGAGTGGCGGTCGACTCGCCGCTTTGAAATCCGGGTTTCCGTCGGGCGGCGTGTCTGTCCGGTAGCGGACCAGGTTGTAACCGGCCTTGCTTTTCAGGGTCACGGTGAGTGGACGATTGACGGCCTGGGGTGGCAGCTCGATGGCCATCGTTAATGGCGCAGTCGGGGACACATTGACTCGCGAGGTGTGCAGCGGCTCGCCATCAACTTCAAGAATCAACGAGGCGTCATCAAACTGCGCGTTGGCATTGGCCGTGATGCGCGCCACGCGTCCTTCGAGTTTGACACGCAGGACCGCGTCGCGCGTCGCCTCGTCCCAGGCTCCACCGAGTTGATTGACCGGGAACCAGTACTCGATGAAATGTTCAACACGGTGCGGCGCGATGAACTCGTGCTCCATCTGCGTCTCAAAGCGTCCGGCCTGAAACTCTACATACTGCCCGTCCCGGTCCGTAAGCTTATCCACCCAGATCTTGCCCGCCTCATCGGTGCCCCACGTCCAGGTCTTTTTGCCCGGCAGATCGCGATGATCGGCGACGTGGACTACGCCCCAATCTGATTTTTCGTAGTAGACACCAAAGAAGTCCCGCTGTGAGTTGCGCGCAAAGAGAGACAAGGCGTGGGTCACCTCGCGATACGTGGCTACGTCAACGCCTTTCTCCTTCGGAAACGAAAAGACCGGCCAGAAGGCGTGCGGGTAGGCCTCGCGCATCGGATAGACGAAGCGCAGATCATCTGTCGCCGGAGCGGCCGCCGTCGCCCAGAACCAATACCGGCCGGGTACTTCGCGCCGGTTGTTGAGTGTCACCTCTGTCTCGACCACTTTCCATCCCGGTCGCAGACGGATGGCGACCGCCCACTGCATGCGTTGCACGCGCTCGGTGTCGCCGACGATGACGACGACGCTGCCGTCCGCTTCAGTGCGCGTCGCGTAATCAACCGGCGAGACGGTAGTGAGTGTGTGTCCGTCAGGGAAATTCCATTCAATGCCGCCCGAAGTCCACGCGCCGCGGATACCCACCATAGCGTACTTGACAACGTGGTTCGTGTAGAGCACGTCACGCTTTGCCGTCTTGTCGTAGATCGCGTAAAGCTTCCCGCCGAGTTCTGGCAGCACTATCACGCGCAGGTATTCATTCTCCAGAAAGACAGCTTTGTAGCCTCGCTCGATGCGCTGGCTCGTTAAGTTGTCGAGCAGCGGATATGGGTACGTGGGCCTGCCGCGCGTGTGCGATCGGTCGAATAACGGCGGGTTGGGATCGGGCGGACCTTGTTCATATGTCGGGATGACAAGCGGCGCTTCCCACACGCGCGCGGACGTTTGCGCCTGCGCAGCTGGGAGAATGCCGAGCAGTATCGCGCACGAGAGTACGGTGAGTGTGAGTTGATGAGTTCTATTGAGGTGCATGCTCGTAAGATTCACCGCCTTGACAGAACAAAGTACATTTGCCGTACATACTCTTCTCGGGTCGCGACGTGTGCGGTCCGGAGGAACAGGCTGACTGCGTCCTCGTACATATCCATCGCGAGCAACCCACGCGAAAACGGCGCGTCGTGCATGTGACCCCATGACGAGTAGTTGCGCACGTTGCGCCGCCAGGGAAACGAGAACGCAATGTGGTTGAACAATAGCAGGAGCGATATCACGAGACTGCTGAATGGATCAGAGGTGTAGGGTCTGGGCCGATCTTGCAGCGCCCACAAATCCCGTGCGAGCAGAGCCAGAATAAAGAGTAGCAGCCCATAGCGAAGTATGGTCTTGGCCCATTTTGCTGTCGGAGTATCGGATCCTTCATCCTGGAATAGGTTTGCCATGCGAAGTCCTCACGGTAATCGTTGTAATCCAGGGTCTTGCGATGTATCAACAATATCGGCAACGTCTGGCAGAATCGAGTAGAGCTTACACGGATCGATCGCCGATTCAAAGACGGATTGTCAAACAGTTTCGAACTGGATCGGAATGAAGGTTCGGCGCTATGAATTGGCCCCGGCCTGGGCGCATGGTTCGGCTACGCCCAACGCATTTCAATCCTGAGGAGCATCGAATGGGAAGACCGGCAACACTCGCACTTACCTTGTTCATCGCGGGATGGTCGGCGATGACTTTCGCCCAGACGCCCGCACCGCAAACACCTCCCGCTCAAACAGCCCCAGGGCAGCAGGCCGGGAGAGGCAGTGGTCAGCAGCCGATGCCGCCGGGCCCAAACCCGAATTCCCAGTACCGGCTCGGGCCAGACTCGCTGCCGCAGGAAGGCGTTCCGAAGGGCGAGATTCGCGGCCCCTTCACACTCCCCAGCAACGCCTATCCCGGAACTCAGCACACATATTGGGTCTACGTTCCAGCGCAGTACGATCCGGCGATCGCCGCAGCCCTCATGATTTATCAGGATGGGCAGGCTTTCAAAGATGAAAACGGAGATATGCGGGCGCAGAACGTCATGGATAATCTGATCTACCGGCGCGAGATTCCAGTGATGATCGGAGTGTTCATCAATCCGGGTCGCACACCGGAGCAGCCCGAACCGACACCGCAGGAATGGGGCGACCGCACCACGAACCGCCCGACCGAATACAACACGCTCGATGATAAGTATGCTCGGGTGATCACCGAAGAACTGATGCCGGTGCTCTATAAGGAGTACAACATTTCGAAGGATCCCGAACAGCATGGAATCGGAGGCTCGAGTTCTGGTGCGATCGCGGCGTTCACGGTCGCCTGGGAACGTCCGAATCACTTCCGCAAGGTCTTGAGCAACGTGGGCAGTTTCGTAAATCTTCGCGGCGGGCATGTTTATCCCGAAAAAGTGCTGGCGAGTGAGAAGAAGCCGATCCGCATCTTTTTGTGCGATGGACGGAACG
>JBDTUW010000147.1:0-8233 GCA_040007555.1 Acidobacteriota bacterium
ATCGTTGTTGGGTCCGGCGCAACTGGCGGCTGGGCTGCAAAAGTTCTTGCCGAAAAGGGCCTCCGCGTGCTCGTCCTCGAGGCCGGGAAAAAACTTGATCCCGCCAAAGACTTTCGTGAGCATACCTGGCCCTATGAGCTTAAGTTCCGCGGAGTCGCTCCAGGATCGGCCTACGCCAAACGGCAGCCCATTCAGTCTCGATGCTATGCGGCAAGCGAATACGGAAATCACTTTTTCGTCGATGACATCGATAATCCGTACACAACCCCTGACGAAAAGCCTTTCTGGTGGATTCGTGGCCGTCACGTAGGAGGTCGGTCCGTCACCTGGGGCAGACAGTCCTATCGACTCTCCGATTACGACTTCAAGGCTGCAAGCCGTGATGGTTTTGATCAGGATTGGCCCATCGGCTACAGCGATCTCGAGCCTTACTATGATCTCGTCGAAGATTTTGTCGGTATCAGCGGTTCCGTCGAGAATCTTCCACAACTGCCTGACAGCAAGTTTCTCCCACCGATGGCTATGACATGCGGAGAGCGACTGCTGAAGAAGGCGGTCGAGCGGAAGTTTGATGACCGGAAAGTGATCATCGGACGGGCTGCGATCCTGACTCAACCTCACCAGGGACGCGCGGCATGTCATTACTGCGGACACTGTGATCGCGGATGCTCAACCCATTCGTACTTCAGCAGTCCCGGTTCAACACTGCCTTCGGCGGCGAAGACCGGACGCATGACGCTGAGACCCAATTCCGTCGTGCGCGAAATACTCATCGATCGCAACACCGGCAAGGCGAAGGGCGTTCGTGTCATCAATCAGCTTACAAAGCGGGATTCCGAAGTGCTCAGCAAGGTCGTGGTTCTGTGCGCTTCGACGCTTGAATCGACGCGCATCCTGCTCAACTCGACGTCGCCCCAGCATCCGAACGGACTCGGCAACAGTTCCGGTACACTCGGCCACTACCTCATGGACCATATGTATCAGATCAGCGCTGGGGGCATTGTGCCAACGCTTGCCGGCAGCGATTACGACTTCTCCGACGGGCGGGCGAATGGGATCTACGTTCCTCGCTTCCGCAATATCAAAGACAAACATCCAAAGTTTATTCGCGGATACGGAATGCAGGGTAGCTCAAAGATCAATATGGGCTACGGATCTGCGCACCTGATGCGGGGCTTCGGCCCGGAGTTCAAGAAGACGGTTCGGGAGACTCCGCGCGAGGTGGGCTGGGGGCTGGGTGCATGGTGTGAGATGCTGCCTCGCTTCGAAAACAAAGTGACGATTGACCCGCAGAAAGTCGACGCCTGGGGAGTACCGGCGCTGCACATCGACTGCCAGCATGGTGATAACGAGCGCGCCATGGCCGTCGACGCGCTTGAGACAATACTTGAAATGGCCGATGCGGCGGGTTTCGAAGTGCTGTCAAAGAGTGGCAAAGCCGCTCCCCCGGGCTTCTGCATTCACGAGGTAGGCACGGCGCGGATGGGAGCTGATCCCAAAACGTCGGTGCTCAACAAATGGAATCAGACCTGGGACGTAAAGAACGTTTTTGTAACCGACGGCGCTGCCTTTACCTCGATCGGCTGTCAGAATCCTACTCTGACGATGATGGCGATTACGGCGCGCGCCTCGAACTATATTGCGGAGGAATTCAGACGTGGGAATCTTTGAGTGGCGGAACGGTAAAGCCGTTGTGCAGATACTTCTCCTGGTAACTTCAATGACAATCGTTGCCGCTGGACAAAACAGCGCGGTGCAGCTCGGTTATGGACCGAATGACAAGCTGCTCATCATCCATGCAGACGATATTGGGATGTCGCATTCCGTCAATCTCGCGTCGATCGAGGCATTCACCCGAAATGCGATCTCATCCGGGAGCATCATGGTGCCGTGCCCGTGGTTTCTTGAGATTGCGGCTCATGCGCGCGCTCATCCCGAACTCGATCTCGGCCTCCATCTGACCCTCACCAGCGAGTGGAAGTACTTTCGCTGGAGACCGGTCGCGCCTCCCGACAAGGTGCCCGGTCTGATTGATGAAGAGGGCTACATGTGGCGCTCGGAGCAGCAAACGGCACAGAAGGCAACTCCGCAGGAAATAGAGATTGAGCTGCGCGCCCAGATCGATCGTGCGATCGCACACGGGATCAGGCCAACTCATCTGGATACGCATATGGGCACGCTGTACACGCGCAAAGATTTCTTTGCCGTCTACACCAAACTCGGCAAGGAATATCGAATTCCCGTGATGGTGATGCGTGCCACGCCCGAGTCGATCGCTTACGGAAAGTCGATTGGCTCGCCAATCACCGAGGATGTGCTCAAGCAGGTTGAGGCGGATGGATTCCCCCTGCTGGACTACCTGGTGACGGGAGTCCCCGGGAAGACGTTTGCGGAGAGAAAGAAGTCCTATCACGATCTGCTTCGGAATCTGAAACCGGGCGTGACGATGCTGATTGTGCACCTCGGCATGGATGATCCCGAGTTGAAGGGAATCACTGGCTCATGGCAGCAACGCCACGCAGATTTTCTCTCGTTTACTGATCCTGAGACCCAGGCGCTGATAAAGCAGCTGGGTATCAAAACCGCTACCTGGCGCGAACTCGGTAAGCTCGGCTGGAAGAAGTAATCGCGGCAAAGAACAGGAAGACTCGCGCGAAGCCGCGAGCGCACGAAAGACGCGAAGAAGAATAAAAAGGTGGGAGAGGGTGTGGGGGCAAGAGATAGCCCTCCGAAAATTCCTTCAACCCCTTCCTATTCTTCTTCGCGTCTTTCGCGCCCTCGCGGCTTCGCGTCAGTCCCCGTCTTGCATCTTCAGGTCTTGACTGATTAGACTAACGAGGTATGCGGGTTATTCGAGGCTCGATCATCGTCTTGCTGATGGCACACTTCGCTGCCCTGCCAGGGCTCTGCTGGGGAGCGTGCTGTCCGAGCGAGAGAATATCGTCGAGCGCGGGAGAATCGCATTGCCACGAAGAGACAGTCCCGTCACCTTCGTTCAATTGCTCCTGCAGCGGCCAGACGCGTGGCGCACAGCTCTTGGCGCTACCCCCCCAGGATTTGAATCGTCGCGGCGACGCTTATGTTCATGTTGGAGAAGTGCCCAGCGGCGTTTGGGAATTCGTATCCCGGCAGGTTGAGCCCAGCCTGTTGCCACCAGCAGCAACCCATTCTCCTCCGCATCCGGCACGCAAGCTCAATTTAAGAATCTAACCCTCCCCCCTCTGGCATCGCCCACAAACACACAGGCGTTCGACGGACTGTTGTCTGCCGAAGCGTGCGTCGTTCTATATTTAAATGACCCCATTCTTGAATCAGGGAGAAGAATGAATTCGTTATCAGGACTCTGTCGATTGATTCTCTTGTTCGCGCTCATATCAGCTTCGACGGCAAGCGCGCAGGAGATTGCTATGCTTCCGGGCCCGTCACAGCAGGTGGGTAAATATCGAGTTTCGATCAGACTTCCCGAGGACGGTCTGTCGGCAGGGGAAGAGCAACAGATCGAGTTTCGCCTTGTCGACACAAGCCGCGATGATCCGGTCCTCGGGCCCGCCGCCGTCATTCGCGCCACGATCGTCTCAACCATTTCCATGCCGACCATGGCATCAATGCCAAAGGTAGAAGAGATTCCACATCCGGAAGGAATCCCGGGGGATTATGGCCTGCATCCAACCTTCGCGCATGGCGGGGACTTCGTTCTCGCGCTGCGGATCACACCGCCCCGAGATGAACCCTTCACCGTCGAGTTTCCGCTCAAAGTGGGTGATGAACGGGTCAGCCATGGCTCCAGGCCAAAGCCCTATCAAGTGCAACTTGGAACCGAGCCAGGAAAAGTCAAAGCAGGCGAGCTGGTGAGACTGAGGATATCCGTTCTGTCCAATCTCGAGTCGCGCGACGGTGCCGGTCGACCATCCGGGAAACGCCAACTACTTCCCGTTCGCACCTTCGATACCATGCACGAACGCCAGATGCATTTGATCATCGTCCGCAGGGATCTGTCATTCTTCACGCACCAGCATCCCGAGATTCAAGCTGATGGGAGCTTTATTCTTGACCGTTTCACTTTCCCAACCCCCGGCGAATATCAACTCTTCTTCGATACAGCACCAAAAGGTGCTGGTGGCCAGGTGCTACTCGCCTCTCTTAAAGTTGAGGGAAAGAGTGATGGGAAGGCTGCCGCAGTATCCCCGGGGCAATCTGCGCTGGGAGTCGTCGCGCAGCGCTCCGTCGGAGGGGTCATTGTCAGTCTGAAAGACCCGAATGGTTTGTTGCCTCGAAAGACGATGCCGTTCGCCATCGGACTGGAGAGCGAAGCAACGAAGGAGCCGATCGTCGATCTGCAACCGTATCTCGGTGCACTCGGACATATGATTCTCATCCATGAGGATGCGCAGACCTTTGTTCACTCGCACCCGGATGAGCGCGACCCTGAGAATGGTAAACACGGCATTCTGAGCTTTCTCTCGCGCCCACCGAAACCCGGCACCTATCGTCTCTGGATCGAGTTCAAACGCGACGGGAAGGTCAATGTTGCTGAATTTATCGTTGAGGTGAAAGATGGCGGCCAAAAGAATTAGAAGGGCCGCAAGTGTGAGAACACTGCTGGCTGGACTACTATCGCTGCTGCTCGTACCGGTGGCGATCCTCGCTCACGATCCCAGGCGGAAGAACCCAAAACCCTCGAAGGCTACTCCCGCGATCAAAGCGGCTCGAGCAAAGATGGATGCCGCCAAGGCGAAGATGGCCGCGGCCGGCAAATATGACTGTTGTATCAAGCCTACCTGCGACATGTGCGCTCGAAACGGCGGCACGTGTGAGTGCGCAGCCAGCGTGGCGGCTGGACGTGGTGCCTGTGGAGAGTGCCTGGAGGGCTGGCACGCTGGGCTTGGCGTGGTGAAGGGCGTTGAACCAGGTGCTGTCACGTTAAGGCCGAGCACTGAACGGCCGGTGGATGATGAGCTCAAGCGAATCGAGGAACTGGCGCTGGCCCGCGAAGCGCTGGACTCGGCGAAGCGCACCCTCGCCACCGAAGGGCGTTACGCCTGCTGCATCGGCGGTGGCTGCGATTCCTGCGCCTACGGCGCGGACTGCCCCTGCGGCTCAAATCTCGCCGATCCGAGCAGCGCAAAAGAAAAAAAGGGTGTCTGTGGCGAGTGCCTTGATGGCTGGCATGCCGGTCACGGATCCTTTAGCGGTGTGGAGCTCAGCGAAGTAACCCTCGGTGAAATGAATATGGGAATGCCCTCCTCTTTCGGCGTGGGCACCATGTTTCGACAGGGCTCCGGCACGTCGTGGCTGCCGGACTCCACGCCGATGTATGCGCTCATGAAGCAGTATGGCAATTGGATGTTGATGGCTCACGCGATTGTGCACCTCACGTATTCCAAGCATACCGGGCCGCGCGGGGGCGAGGACTTCTACGGTACCAATTGGTTTATGGCTTCGGCGCAGCGCGCAGTGAAGGGGCTGACAAGCGCCGGCACTGGAACGCTACTTTTCCGCGGCATGGTCTCGCTCGATCCGGCAACTGTCGGAGGAGACGGCTATCCACTACTTTTCCAGACCGGCGAAACCTACAAGGGCAGGCCCCTCGTTGACAGACAGCATCCACACGACTTCGTCATGGAGCTTGCCGTTGCCTACAGCGCGCCGCTCACGAAGAACACTTTCGTGTCGGCGTATTTTGCGCCGATGGGGGAACCTGCACTTGGTCCGGCGGCGTTTCCGCATAGGATTTCAGCGATCGACAACCCGGAAGCGCCGCTTGGTCATCACTGGCAGGACTCGACTCACATCGCCTCGGGGGTTGTTACTCTGGGGATTGCGCAGAAGTATTGGAAGGTGGAAGGCTCTGCCTTCACCGGCCGCGAGCCTGACGAACGACGCTGGAACATCGAGCGGCCGAGGTTCGATTCGTGGTCGACGCGCTTCTCCCTTAATCCGCATCCGAACTGGTCGATGCAGGTCTCCTATGGCTTCCTGCGAGAACCCGAGACGATCGAGCCGGGTGTCAATACCCGGCGTTTGACGGCCTCGGTTTCACATCAGATGCCAGTGGGAGATCGCTCATATCTGGCCTCGGCGTTTGTCTGGGGGCGGAACCTGAAGAGCGGCGGTCTGCTGGTGAGGGACTACGCAACCGATGCGATCCTTGGCGAATCGACGTTTTCATGGCGAGATCGGATCAGCATTTTTGGTCGTTACGAACGCGCCGAGAAGGACGAGTTATTCGGTGCAGGTGAGCACGCGCATGATCCGCTGATCTTTCCGATACACCGATACACTGTCGGCGGGGTCTACAACCTCCCCTTGCCTGGGGCCTTCGATTGGGGTGTCGGGACGTCGGTCAGCTTGCACCAGATGCCCGAGGTCCTGAAGCTTTTCTATGGGAATCGTCCGACTTCGGTGACGGTCTTCCTGCGGTTTCGCGCAAAGCGGATGGGAGTCGCTGATCGGAACTAGCTTAAACGCGGAGGTACGGAGGTACAGAGAGAAGGATTCTCTGCGTCTTCTGCGTCCTCGGCGGCTCTGCCTTACTCCTCCGTTTCAATTGGATACCCCGCCGCAATCCAGGCACCAGTTCCCCCGATGAGGTTGTAGACCTCACGAAATCCGCTGCCCTGAAGAATGCTGGCACCGGCACCCGAACGATATCCCCCCTGACATAAAACGACCGTCGGACGCTCCCGGTCGAGCCTGGAAAGCTCCTCCGCGAGATGTGGTAGAGCAATGTTGAGCGCACCTGGCGCGTGGCCCAGCTTATATTCCGCCGGGCTCCTGACATCGACGACCTGAGGATTTCCACCTTCATCCATCTGATGCTGAAGCTCGTCAACCGGCATTTGCGTCAGCGTAGCTGTCTCGAAGCCCGCCTGATTCCATGCATAAATGCCACCATCGAGAAAGCCCCTAACCGTCTCGATGCCCACTCGAGCAAGTCTCGTGACCGCCTCGTCGACACTGCTTTCGTCTTCGGCGACAAGCAGTATTTCCTTTTCCGGCGGGATCAAGCTGCCGGCCCAGGACGCGAACTGGCCGCCGAGAGCGATGTTGATCGCTCTGGGAACGTGGCCCGCCCCAAAGGCCCCGGACGCACGCACATCAAGAACGACCCGCTCCGGAGTTGCGAGTCTCTTGAAGTCATCTGGTCGCAACGCTGCCGGGCGTGGCAGCGTTGTCAGAGATGCCGCACCTGAGCGGTTGATCTCGGCATCCCTCGAGAAGTATGCGGGCGCCTCCGGCAGATCGGTAGTCATGAGCTTGATGAACTCATTTCGATCTGTAGGTTTCAGTGCGTAATTGAAGCGCCGCTGTTCACCGATTGTCGAAGATGTCTCTTTCGAGATGTTGCGGCCACACATCGACCCGGCGCCGTGGGCTGGATAGACCTCAACAGCATCATCAAGTGTCAGGAGTTTCTGATGCAGACTATCGAAGAGCCGACCGGCCATCTCTTCGGCGCTGTTGCCCACAGCGCTGGCAAGATCAGGGCGGCCGACGTCTCCAATAAACAAAGTATCCCCGGTGAGAACCTTGAGCGGTCTCGACGAAACGGCTGGATCAGACACGAGAATCGATATCCCCTCGGGTGTATGGCCAGGCGTCTCGAGAATCCCTAATTCAAGGCTGCCGATGTGCAATATGTCGCCATCCTTGACTGAAACGTGGGGAAAGCCTATGTCCGCTTTGCTCCCAAAGACGATCTGCGCTCCGGTCCTCTGCGCCAGTTCGCGGTGACCACTAACAAAATCGGCGTGTAAATGCGTTTCGATGACGTATTTTATACGCAGACCCTCGCGCCCCGCTTCCGTGATATATTGATCAACGTCACGTTGGGGATCGACAATCGCTGCTTCGCCATCCGACCCAATCAGGTAGGAGGCATGCGCCAGACAACCGAGGTAGAACTGTTTGAAGTACATGCGACCCTCCTTCTTAACAAGCCGCCAGCAACGGGTTGAACTCCCATTCTGATCGCATTTCAGAACACTTCCAAGCCGATTTGGGCGCTTGGGACCATTGCCGGGAGCGATGCGAATCGCGGTGACGCGCCACGTCAGCGCCCGGCGAAGCCGAAAGTGTTCAATGCGGTACCGCGAGTTACCAGTGCTGCATGCTATGAGAAATCAGTGGCTTAGGGTTTGAATGGGCTCCTGGAGGGGAATCCGGAAGGCCTCAGAAAATAGTTTTTGACAGTCCTATGACCAATTTGTTAGATTGCAACGTTAACGAGCGA
>JBDTUW010000148.1:0-8172 GCA_040007555.1 Acidobacteriota bacterium
CGCGCTTCCCGAGCAGGTTCTGGCGGAAGCGACCCTGCTTGCCCTTGAGTGTGTCTGAAAGTGACTTGAGCGGTCGGTTGTTGACCCCTCGCAGCACTCGACCTCGACGCCCGTTGTCGAAGAGCGCGTCCACTGCTTCCTGCAGCATGCGCTTTTCGTTGCGGACAATAACCTCAGGCGCCTTGAGCTCAATCAGCTTTGACAGGCGGTTGTTGCGGTTGATTACACGACGGTAGAGATCGTTGAGATCGGAGGTGGCAAACCGACCGCCATCGAGCGGAACCAGCGGACGCAGTTCCGGTGGAATCACCGGAATGACGTCAAGAATCATCCATTCCGGTTTGTTGCCGGATTTGCGGAACGAATCGACCACCTTCAAACGCTTCGAATACTTCAGCTTCTTCTGCTGGCTGACTTCATTCTTCATCTTGAAGCGAAGCTCTTCGGCCAGCTCGTCAATCGTCACCTTCTGCAGCAGGATCTTGATCGCCTCGGCGCCCATCCGCGCGACTTCCTCGTTGAACTTCCCGGGGAACTCCGTCCGCAGTTGCCGATAACGCTCATCACTCAACAGCTCTCGCTCCTTGAGCGGGAGGCCAAGCGCCTCAATCTCAGCCTTGCTGGCGACGACGATGTAGTTCTCGAAATAAAGAACCTTCTCGAGATCGCGAAGTGGAATATCGAGGAGATGTCCGATCCGCGACGGGAGCCCCTTGAAGAACCAGACATGCGAGCACGGACTTGCCAGCTCGATATGTCCAAGGCGTTCTCGTCTAACCTTTGCCTGGGTCACTTCGACGCCGCACTTATCGCAGATGACCCCACGGTGCTTCATCCGCTTGTACTTTCCGCAAAGGCATTCCCAGTCCGTCACCGGGCCGAAGATGCGCGCGCAGAAGAGACCGTCGCGCTCCGGTTTGAACGTCCGGTAATTGATCGTTTCAGGTTTAGTGACATGGCCATGCGACCAGGATCTGATCTTCTCGGGCGAAGCGAGGCTAATACGTATGGCCTCAAAATCCGGCGTCAAAGTCTTCTCACCTGAGTATCTATACACTTTTTACCTCCAGTATCGCGGACCAGCTATTTCGGATGTGACGGGGAAGTAGTGCTTCCCCGTCAGCCAGAAGTTCGCCAATCCTGCCCTACGCTTCCTTCGCTTCCCGCTGCCTCAGTTCGACATCCAGACAAAGTGACTGCAACTCGCGAATCAGAACGTTGAATGACTCGGGTAATCCCGGCTCAAAGTCCGATTCACCTTTAACAATCGCTTCGTATATCTTCGAGCGTCCCGCGACGTCATCCGACTTCGCGGTGAGCAATTCCTGAAGAATGTGCGCCGCGCCGTAAGCCTCCAGGGCCCACACTTCCATTTCGCCAAAACGCTGACCACCGAACTGAGCCTTGCCACCGAGCGGTTGCTGGGTGATCAGGGAATACGGTCCGATTGACCGGGCATGAATCTTGTCATCGACAAGATGAGATAGCTTGAGCATATAGATATACCCGACGGTAACTTTCTGCTCGAATGCCTCTCCGGTAAGCCCGTCATAGAGCACGGTCTTGCCCGATTCGTTAATCATCGCAGGTTGACCGGCCTCAGCCAGAACTTCATTCGCCTGTCTGAGGTACCGCTTGATCTCAGTCTCCGTCGCGCCATCAAAAACCGGAGTCGCAAACTGGAAACCCAGGACATTCGCGGCCCAGCCAAGATGCGTTTCCAGAATCTGACCAACGTTCATTCGCGAAGGCACGCCAAGCGGGTTCAAGACGATCTCCACCGGAGTGCCGTCCGGTAGATAGGGCATGTCCTCTTCGGCGAGAATACGCGCGATGACTCCCTTGTTGCCGTGACGACCGGCCATCTTGTCGCCGACCGACAGCTTGCGCTTCATGGCGATAAAGACCTTGACCATCTTGATGACGCCAGGAGCCAGCTCATCGCCCTTCTTGAGCTTCTCGATCTTTTCGAGATAAAGCCGCTCGAGAATCGATATTTGCCGTTCGGTCCTTCGCTCGAGGTCGCGAATCTCCTCGGCGATGTTGGTTCGCGCGCCCGCAATCGAGATCTTCTTGAGCGCCGTCAGGTCGAGATCAATCAGCATCTCGCGCGTCAGTTTTGCGCCCTTTTCTGCAACCGTCCGCTTGTTGTGGACGACATCCGCATCCAGGCGGCGGCCTTCGAGCAGTTCGTAGATACGCTTGTTGCGCTCTTCCTCAAGAATTCGAATCTCGTCATAGAGATTCTTCCGCAGCTTCTCTTCCTCCGCCTGTTCGATCGACATACTGCGAACGTCTTTGTCTGTGCCCTTGCGGGTAAAGACCTTGACATCGACCACCGTGCCTTCAATGCCTGGCGGGCAGGTGAGGGAAGCGTCGCGGACATCACCGGCCTTCTCACCGAATATTGCCCGCAGCAGTTTCTCTTCAGCCGTCAATTGCGTCTCGCCCTTTGGAGTTACCTTCCCCACGAGAATCGAGCCCGGTTTGACGTGCGCCCCAATGCGGATGATTCCACTTTCGTCGAGATCTCGCAGCGCCGCTTCTCCGACGTTCGGGATATCGCGGGTGATTTCCTCGGGACCCAGCTTTGTGTCTCGAGCTTCAATCTCCAATTCCTCAATATGGATCGAGGTGTAGTAGTCACCCTTGACGAGTTTTTCCGAGACCAGAATTGCGTCTTCGAAGTTGTAACCACGCCACGGCATGAATGCCACCAGCACATTTCGCCCAAGCGCCAACTCGCCCCCATCGGTGCATGGGCCATCGGCGATAACATCGCCTTTCTTGACGCGCTGGCTAACCTGCACGATCGGCTTTTGATTGATACAGGTGTTCTGGTTCGAGCGCTTGAACTTGATCAGCGGATAGATATCCGCCGTCACCTCACGCGACAGCGTACCGTCGACATTGTGATCGACGCGGATGATGATTCGCTCGGAGTCGACGACATCGACGATGCCGTCGCGACGGGCGACCACCACGGCTCCCGAGTCCTGGGCCGTGACTTTCTCCATCCCCGTCCCGATAAGCGGAGCTTCAGCGCGGAGCAATGGCACCGCCTGGCGCTGCATGTTTGAACCCATCAACGCGCGATTGGCGTCGTCATTTTCGAGGAAGGGAATGAGCGAAGCGGCAACCGAGACCAGCTGCTTAGGGCTGACGTCGATATACTGGACGTCGTCGCGGTGCGCGAGAATGAACTCACCGGCTTTTCTCGCGTTGACCCGCTCGTGAATGATGTTGCCATCCTTGTCGAGCTCGATATTCGCCTGTCCGATGACATATTTGTCTTCCTCCCACGCCGATTGATAGAACGGATAAGGCTCGTAGGTCGCCTGCTTGGCACCCTCTGCGAGCTTCTTGTTCGTCTTCTCCATGCGCGCCTGCTCAATGTGGTCACCGGGCTTAAACTCGGTGTCGCCGCCATTGAGTACCTTCACATAGTCGATGACCCGGCTGGTTTCCACCTTGCGATAGGGAGACTCGATAAACCCGAACTCATTGATTCGCGCAAAGCAGGAGAGCGATGAGATGAGCCCGATGTTCGGACCTTCGGGAGTCTCGATCGGACAGATGCGACCGTAATGAGTTGGGTGGACGTCGCGCACTTCGAAACCGGCGCGCTCTCGGCTCAATCCCCCTGGTCCGAGGGCCGACAGGCGGCGCTTGTGAGTAATCTCAGACAGTGGGTTGGTTTGATCCATGAACTGCGACAGCTGACTTGACCCGAAGAATTCCCGGACCGCGGCCGTCACCGGCTTCGCGTTGATCAAGTCGCGAGGCATGGCGGTCTGCATTTCCTGATGAATCGACATTTTCTCTTTGATCGCCCGTTCCATTCGGACGAGCCCGAGCCGGAACTGGTTCTCAAGGAGTTCGCCGACCGCGCGAACTCGCCGATTACCCAGATGATCGATGTCATCGTCTCCGTAGTAGATCGTTCTTCCGTCTGGAATCTTCTGCTCGCCACTGACTCGCTTGAGGCGCAGCACGTAGGCGATGACCTCGAAGAAATCTGAAGGCGAAAGCAACGGATCATCGAGGCGCTCGCGCTCCGGGCGACCCATCTTGATATTGAACTTCAAGCGTCCGACGCGGGAGAAATCGAACTTGCGCGGATCAAAGAACATACCGTGGAAAAGCGCCGTTGATGTCTCAAGTGTCGGCGGATCTCCGGGACGCATCTTGCGATAAATCTCGATCAGCGCCTCAGGTGTGGTCTTGATCGCATCCTTCTTGACCGTCTGGGTGATGACGCTGCCGATATCGTCCCTCTCAGGGAAGAATATCTCGAGCGTACCGATACCGGCCTCGACGACCTTCGCGATCGTCTCCGGCGTCAGTTCCGTGTTGCTGTCAGCGACGACCTCACCAGTCGATGTATTGACGAGATCCTGTACGGTGTAAGCGCCATGCAGCTCACTGACCCGCACTTCGATCTCTTTGATCTTTGCCTTGACGATCGAGTCGTAAGCTGAATGGCTGATCTTCTTTCCGGACTTGACGATGATTTCGCCGTCGCGATCGGTGATGTCCGAGGACGCCTTACTGCCGACGATGTTCGGGCTGACTGGGTAGTAGAGTTGTCCTTTTGCTACGTGAATGCGGTCGATTGTGTAGAAGGTCCGCAGTATCTCCTCGTCACTCTTCAACCCGAGTGCGCGCAGAAAGATCGTCGCGAGGAACTTACGCTTCCGATCGATTCTGACATAGAGGAGGTTTTTTGAGTCGAATTCGAACTCGACCCATGACCCGCGATAGGGGATGATCTTTGCGAGAAAATAGGTATTGTTCTCGGCCTTTTCAAAAAAGACGCCCGGTGAGCGATGTAGTTGCGAGACGATGACGCGCTCGGTTCCATTGATGATGAAGGTACCGTTTTCGGTCATGAGAGGCAGATCGCCGAAGTAGACCTCTTCCTCCTTAATGTCTCGAATCGATTTCTGTGCCGTTTCTTCGTCCTTGTCCCAGACCGTCAGACGGATCTTGACGTGTAGTGGAACCGAGTAGGTCATCCCTCGTTCCTGGCATTCCTGAACGTCGTATTTGTGTTTGAGACCGACGGGTTCGCCGCAATTGTCGCAGACAATGACGACATTCTTGTTGTATGAACCACATTCGCGGCAAACGACATCCTCGGATGAGAGGGGATTGACGCGAATGACTGCACCGCACTGCCGACAGTTTGATCGCAGATGATGAAGCCCCTGCAGATCGCCGCACTTGCACTGCCAGTTGCCAATCCGGTACTCGACAAACTCCAGCGATGAGGTATCGCGAAAATCGGAAATCGGGAACGTTGAACGGAAGACGGCCTGCAGACCGATATTGTCTCTTTCCGGTGGCAACAGGTCCATTTGCAGGAAACGATCATAGCTTTCCCGCTGAACCTCTATCAGATTCGGTATTCGCACGGCAGTTCGGATCTTAGAGAAGTCGAAACGCTCGCGATTGCGATTCTGCATGTTGCTCATCGCGCTTCCAGAAGTCATCACCGTATCCATTGAAAATCCTTCTCCTTCTTCAGCTTAGCCAGCAGGTTTTGGTGGTGCCTGCGCCACTAATGAAAAAGCTGCGGCGGGGGGCAACACATCCCCCCGCCGCGTTTCCTACGCAGTTGATCACTGTTGATTCGATTGTGAGATACTCGCCGATGCTCTTTTGCCCCAGGGATACAAGAAGAAACCGCGGGCGTCTCGGGAAGCAAGTGGCAAGTGGTGCCAGATAACTAGCGGAGCGAAATCAGTGTTTGATTCCCGCACCCGACAGTCAGGCTACTTGACCTCGACACTCGCGCCAGCGTCGGCCAGCTTCTTCCTGACCGCCTCAGCCTCTTCCTTGGGCACGGCTTCCTTGACCGCCTTCGGCGCCCCGTCGACGAGGTCCTTGGCTTCCTTGAGACCTAGACTCGTGATCTCCCGGACTACCTTAATGACATTGATCTTATTAGACCCTGCCCCGGTCAGGATAACGGTGAACTCGGTCTGTTCTTCTTCGACAGGTGCAGCTGCTCCCGCCCCGGCCGGCGCTGCGACTGCAGTCGCCGCCGCTGCTGAAACGCCGAAGGTCTCCTCAAGTGCTTTAACAAGCTCTGAGGCCTCAAGCAGCGTCAGACCCTTAATTTGCTCAACCAGATTCTGAATATCCGCCATAACGATTCCACATCCTCCAATAAATTACGTTTACCTGTTAACGCCCACCCCGAGGGGGCAGGGCACACAAGATCAAATTTCAGGGCATCACTCCTTGGTTTGATCGTCGCGACAGGGCTGCAACCTGACAAGGCGTCGCAGCACTCGATAAAATCAATGCATCAAGGAAGCGCCGATCACGAAGCCTCGGATTCGATCGGTACGTCCTTTTGTTTTGCAATCTCATTAATGACGACCGCAAGATTGCGGGCCGTGCCAGCCAGGACAATCGCCAAACGCTGCGCCTGAGCATTGAGAAGGAACATCAACTTGCTGATCAGTTCCTCCTTCGAGGGCAGCGTCGCCAGCGCTTCGATGTCACGGACTGTGATGACGCGACCTTCAACCACTCCGGCTCTGAAGGTGAACTGCGCATTCTCCTTGGCAAACTTTGTCAGCACCTTTGCCAGACCCACCGGGTCCTTGTCGCTAAAAGCGATGGCCGTCGGACCAACAAAATGCTCGCTCAGCCCGTCAAGCGGCGTACCCTCAACCGCTCGCTGCGCCAACGTGTTCTTGACTACGCGGTAGTTCAACTGTGCTTCGCGAAGCTGACGGCGAAGATTCTGATCCTTCTCGACCGTCAGGCCCTGGAAGCTGACGACAAATGCGTTTCCACTAGACGCGAACTCGGTCTTAAGCGCCGCGATCTCGTTATCTTTTTGGTCTCTTGTCTTCATTTCTCCACTCTCAACTCTCGATCAAAAGGAAACTCAATCCTCAAAAAAGCAGATGCTAAGCAGGCCGCAACGGGTTACGAGGTGAGTGCCGCGGCATCCAACATAACGCCTGGCCCCATGGTCGCAGCCACGTTGACCTTCTTGACATATTTGCCTTTTGCCGTCGAGGGTTTCGCCTTGACGACGGCCTCGATCAGCATCTGAGCATTCTCGACTATCTTGCCGGCTTCAAACGAGACTTTGCCCACGGGAACGTGAATGACCCCGGTCTTATCAACACGAAACTCCACCTTGCCCGCTTTAGTCTCGCGGATCGCGGTAGTTACGTCCATCGTCACTGTTCCGGTCTTTGGATTCGGCATGAGGCCGCGCGGACCGAGGATTTTGCCGAGCGTACCGACTGACTTCATCATATCGGGCGTCGCGATGACGGCATCGAAATCAAGATAGCCTCCCTTGATTCGGTCTACCAAATCGTCGCCGCCGACCTCGTCTGCACCGGCTTCCTGGGCTTCGCGCTGTTTATCGCCGGAAGCGATGACGACGACCTTCTTGGATTTGCCAAGACCGTGGGGGAGGACGATCGTGCCACGGACGAGCTGATCCGCCTTACGAGGATCGACTCCCAGAACCATTGTCACTTCAACCGTCTCATCGAACTTTGCAAACGCGAGCTTCTTGACCAGATTGACGGCGTCTTCGAGGGTGTAGAGCTTCCCCTCCTCTACCTGGGCGAGTGCCGCTGCGTATTTCTTTCCTGCCATTTTATCTCCTTAGGTTCCAGCGTGATCCGGTCTGTAGTGACTCGGGTCACTCCCTACGTTAATTGCCCGGCCGAACCGGAGCGCTATTTGACTTCGAGGCCAAGACTCTTGGCGGTTCCTGCAATTGTTTTGATGGCAGACTGAAGGTTGGTGGTATTGAGATCCGGAAGTTTGATCTTCGCGATCTCCTCGATCTGATCTCGAGTCACGGTGCCGATCTTTTCGCGATTTGGCTTGCCGGAGCCCTTTTCGATCTTTGCCGCCTTCTTTAAGAGGTCGGCTGCGGGCGGAGTCTTGGTGATAAATGTAAATGAGCGATCGGCAAAGACAGTAATCACTACGGGAATCTTGACGTCGCCGAGGTTTGCGGTCTTTGCATTGAACTGCTTGCAGAACTCCATGATGTTCACGCCCTGCGGGCCGAGTGCGGTACCGATAGGTGGCGCCGGATTGGCCTTACCTGCGGGAACCTGGAGCTTGATATAACCGGTTATTTTCTTCGCCATAATCTAAAACTTCGTCTTCAGTTCACTG
>JBDTUW010000149.1:0-8169 GCA_040007555.1 Acidobacteriota bacterium
TGCCCTCGCAGATGTAAGCAACCCCTCGCGTGCCGGCATCGCGACCAGCGAGACCAGCAGCGATACACAGACCAGGAATGAGAGCTTTTTTCGAAATGCCATCAGGAACTTCCTTCGTAGATTTCAACGCAGAGGCGCGAGGGCGCTGTTGGCCTCTGCGTTAATGGGCGCTCATATAGTCAGGACGACCTTCCCCGTTGTCTCTCGCGCGGCCAGCGCACGCAGAGCCTTCGGTGCTTCCGCAAGCGGCCAACTCGCGCTCACCACAGGTTTGATCTTTCCTTGATCGTAGAGCGCAGACAGCGCCGCCTGCACCTCTGCCATGTAAGATGGGTTGCGCTCCACATAGCCACCCCAATAAACGCCGACGAGCGAAGCATTCTTCAACAGCAGCCTGTTCGCTGCGACCGAGGGGATCGTGCCACCTGCAAACCCGATAATCAGTAATCGGCCCTCGGGAGCGATGCACTTCAATGAAAGGTCAAAGACTTCCCCACCAACTGGGTCGTAAATGATGTCCGCGCCACGACCTGCCGTGATCTCCTTTATCTGATCCACCCAGCCAGGCACACTGTAATCGATGGCGAACTCTGCACCCTGAGCGAGGCAGAACTCAACCTTCTCAGCCGTACCCGCGGTCGCGATGACACGTGCTCCAAGAGCTTTACCGATCTGAAGTGCCGAAAGACCCACTCCGCCGGCCGCGGCGTGCACAAGCAGCCATTCACCCTTTGCTACCGATGTCCTTTTCGTCAGCGCGAAGTAAGAAGTCTGATAGACGACGATCATGGCCGCCGCCTCCTCAAAACTCATCGTTTCGGGAATTCGAAACGTCTTGCTTGCAAGAGCGATTGATGATTCGGCAAAGCCGCCTGAGGAGGCACTCGCGTGCACGCGGTCGCCGATTGAGAACTTTGACACATCCGGACCAACCGCCTCGATTATCCCCGCTACTTCCGAACCTGGTGTAAAGGGCAGCGGAGGGCGTGTCTGGTACTTTCCCTGGATCAACAGAATATCGAAGAAATTCAGCGCTGCGGCCTGATTTTTGATGCGCACCTCGCCCGGACCGGGCTCGCGCATCTCAATCTGAGCGAAATCCATCGCCTCCGGCTCACACCATTCCCTCACCAGCCAGGCTCTCGTCATGCCTCGCCCCTCCTCTATCATGAAAATGCATCCAGACCTGTTATGTACTTCCCAAGCGCCAGCGTGTGGACTTCGTGGGTTCCCTCGTAGGTGTAGACCGACTCGAGGTTGCACATGTGTCGCATGATTGGGTAGTCGCCCGTAATCCCGTTTGCGCCGAGAATGCTGCGTGCCGTTCGCGCACACTCCATTGCCATCGCCACGTTGTTCATCTTCGCCATGGAAACGTGCACCGGTTCCATCTCACCACTATCCTTCATTCTGCCGAGCCGCAGGCAAAGCAGTTGTGCCTTGCTGATCTCCGTGAACATCTCCGCCAGTTTCTTCTGCGTTAATTGAAACCCGGCGATGGGGCGATCGAACTGGATGCGCTGTTTGCTGTAGTCCACGGCTGATTGAAAACAGGAAACAGCCGCGCCGACTGCTCCCCAGGCGATCCCATAGCGCGCCTGGGTCAGGCACATGAGCGGGCTCTTCAAACCGCCGCTCGTTGGCAGGAGGTTTTCTTCGGGGATAAGACAGTCTTCAAAGACCAGTTCCGAAGTGACGGATGCTCTCAGACTGAGCTTATGTTTGACCTCCGGCGCCTTGAAGCCCGGCGTTCCCTTCTCGACTATAAAGCCGCGAATGACGCCTTCATCGTCTTTCGCCCAGACCACCGCCAGATCCGCTATGGTTCCGTTTGTGATCCACGCCTTGCTTCCATTGAGTAGCCAGCCGTCCTTGACCCGCTTGGCCCGAGTCTTCATGCCGGATGGATTTGACCCGGCATTCGGCTCGGTCAGACCGAAACATCCGATCTTTCTGCCGGCAGCCATCTGAGGCAGCCATTTCTGCCGATGCTCCTCGCTGCCAAACTGAAAGATCGGATACATGCAAAGGGAGCTTTGCACCGAGACGAAGCTTCGGATACCGGAATCGCCTGCCTCAAGCTCCTGCGCGATTAACCCGTATGAGACTCCATTGACGCCTGCGCAACCGTACTTTTCGGGAAGCGTGGCGCCGAGCAGACCCAGCCGCGCCATCTCCGGGATGAGGTCAAACGGAAAGCGACCCTCTTCGAAGCAATCGATAATGACCGGATTAACACGCTCTTCAACAAAGGTCCGGACGGAGCTCCGAATGAGTTTCTCCTCGTCGGTGAGCATCGAGTCGAGCTTGAAGAAATCTACATCTGCCAATGCCACGGTTTTACTTACCTCCAGTTATTATTGCGCCGCAGATTATCCCACCTGCGAACGCAGGAGCGCGTCGATCTCCTCGACGATCTCCTCCGCTCGACCGATCAAATCCTCGAGTTCACGCCGAGTCTGACGCGTCGGCTCTTCGTCACCCAGCGCGCCAAGATTGGCGAAGATGGTGTAGGAAGCCCCGCGAATTGCCGCGAGCGCCATCTGGGCACCCACGGCCAGATCCGACAATGCGGTTTGCTTTCCGACTTCTGCCAGTTCATCGAGCAGTTCCAGCACCGCGAGAGAGGTCTCCGCGACGCGCAACGGAACTGCGGTGGCGCCTTTGATCGCCTGCTCGATCGCCATCGTTCGCTGCAGCCGCTCGGCCTCGGTTCCCTGCGGCAAGCGACGCGCAGCAATGACGCGCTCAAAGCTCTCGGCGTCTTCATCGATCGCGCGTCGCAGGTCCGAGCGAAGATCGTCGAGCTCCTCGAGCAGCTCTCGAGCCTCGTCGGCAGATGTCTCTGAAGCATTGGAGTTGATCGTCAGGTGGCAGACCATCGAACCCAGGGCCGCTGCAAGCGTGCCCGCATATGCCGCCACACTGCCGCCACCAGGTACTGAGGTGCCACGCGCGACATCATCGATAAAGGTGTCAGGCACCGAGCTGGTGTACTCGCTCTCATTCTGCTGAAGCGCGCTCCGAACGCTGTTCTCAAGCACCAGCTCCGGGCGGAAGTTCTCAAAACGAAGATAGTGATCGCTACAGGCATCAAGTGTGGCTTGCGGCACCAGACCGATCAGTTCGCTACCGGAGACACTGACTCCAAATCTCTCGGCTTCGCGCAGAACCAAATCGAACGCACGGAAGAGTGGCGTTCGCTTGTAGTCCACGAGGTTCATCGAAACCTGTGTTTGCGCGCGGTCGTGCAATTTGAAGGCAAGTGCTTTGACATATTTCAGACCGCCATCCCGACCACGGACAGCAGTCGCGATCTTCCGCGCGACGTCGATGTCATCGGTCGCCAGATTGACATTGAAGGCGATAAGCAGGGGCCGGGCGCCAACCGCTACTGCGCCTGCAGTCGGATGAATATGCGGTTCGCCGGAATCGGGATAGCGATCAGGATTGATCTCGATCTCTTCACGGAGCTCTTCGAATTCACCCTTTCGAACAAAGGCGAGGCTTCGTCTTTCGGGACGAAGGGCAGCCTGTTCATAAAAGTAGACTGGAACTTTGAGCTCGGCGGCAATCCGCTCGCCGGCGGCCCTCGCCAGCGCCACGCACTGGCCCATGGTCATATTTTCAAGTGGAATGAAGGGGAGGACGTCTATAGCTCCGATGCGCGGGTGCTCTCCCTCGTGGTGATTGAGGTCGATGAGATCGACTGCCCGGCGTGCGCAGCGGACGGCAGCCTCGAGCACAGCCTCGGGCTCACCGGCGAATGTCAGCACGGAGCGATGATGGTTCGCATCGATGTGCGAATGAAGCAATGCGACGTTTGGAACCGAGCGGATGGCGGCCGCGATCTCGGCGATCTTCGCGAGGTCGCGCCCTTCACTGAAATTTGGAACACACTCGACCAGCATTCTCATGTCGGTAGGTCCGGTGAACAATTGAGCTATCGATAATTGAGCCTCCCAGGTACTGCCTGCCCTCGGTGAAACTCCCTTTTTCCCAGGCTTCTCACTACTCGTCACCGAACGCGATGCCCAGTTCGCGCGCGGAGAGGATGATATCGGAATCGAGCGGCACGGATTTCATCTCGCTGATCGCGCGTTCCAGCGAGACCGTGACGATCTTCGCGGAGCGATACGCGACCATACAACTGCGCTCGCCGTTTTCGATTGCGCGAACGGCCGCCGCTCCCAGACGTGTAGCCAGCAGACGATCACTGGTCGTTGGCATGCCGCCTCGCTGCAAATGACCAAGAACCAGAGACCTCGTCTCGTACTTTGTAAGCCGCGCCAATTCGTCGGACACGAATTCGGCAATTCCTCCAAGGCGTGGCTCGTGTCCCGCTACCTGTGCCCGATAGAAAAACTGTCCGCCGACAGGCCGCGCACCTTCAGCCGCGACGACAATGGCGAAGTTGCGATGACTGAGCCAGCGGGACTCTATTTTGCGCACTATTGGCTCAAAGCTAAAGGGGATTTCGGGTAATAGAATGACGTCGCCCCCGCCGGCGACACCGGAGTAGAGGGCGATCCAGCCGGCGAATCGACCCATAACTTCGACGACCATGATTCGCTCATGAGATTCCGCCGTGGCATGGAGCTTGTCGATGGCGTCGGTGGCGGTGGTGACCGCGGTGTTAAAGCCGAATGTCAATTCGGTGGCGGCGAGATCGTTATCGATGGTCTTGGGAACGCCGACGATGGGAATGCCTTTATGAGCGAGATCGTTGGCGATCCTGAGGGTGCCGTCGCCTCCAATGACGATCAGAGCGTCAAAGCCCCACTGCTGAAAATTATGGACGACCTCATCCGAGATATCGAGGAGACGGGTCTGGCCCTCCTCAATGATTTTCGCCTTGAAGGGATTGCCGCGGTTGGTGGTACCAAGAATCGTACCGCCGGTATGGATGATGCCTCTGACATTCTGGACACTGAGGAGTTGCACCCGGTCTTCGTGGAGAAGGCCTTCGAAGCCACGTTCGATGCCATAGACCTGCCAGCCGCGATTGGATGCGCTGATGACGACAGCGCGGACGACGGCGTTAAGGCCGGGGCAGTCGCCACCGCCCGTCACCATGGCAATCTTCTTTGGTCCCCCACCTGGTTTCCGCTGACGTGGCATCCTCAGAAGTGTAGACCTAAACGCGTCGGGGGTCCAAAGCTGTGGTGGGGCGAATCACCCCCGGAACCACTGGAAGCGGAGAGCTGCCCCTCCCGCGTCCGCTAGAGGGTTCTTGCTGATGCAGTCCCTGCTGGACTATCATAGATCTCTCTGCGCTGAATGAGCCCTCATTCAGCGGGAAGAAAGTAATTTCTGAGTAAGCCTGAAGAGCAAGGATGAAGTAATTAATGGAATCTGGCCGACGTATATATGAGGTTGAGACTGAAGAGGGGGCCGAGCGCCCCGAGAGAGATCGCACCCTGAGGGCTGAAAAGGCCACTCAGATTCTTCGCGCTGCCGCAAAGGTCTTTGCCCGCTCGGGTTACTTCAATGCCAAGGTCTCCGACGTAGCACGACAGGCCGGAGTCGCTGACGGGACCGTCTACCTCTACTTCAAGAACAAAGACGATCTCCTGACTTCCATCTTCTCAACCGCCATGGATGAGTTTATCCGCCGTGCCCGGCTGCTCCTGACAGAACTCAGCGATCCCCGCGAACAGTTACGACGATTCGCCTACCTCCATTTTGATTGTCTTGAACAAGATCGTGATATGGCCATCGTCTTCCAGGTCGAACTCCGCCAATCAACCAAGTTCATGGAAGAGTTTTCCACCACCAAACTCGCGGAGTACTTCCAGATCATCCGTGAAATCATCGAGGCCGGTCAGAAAAGCGGCATCTTTCGCCAACAACTCAACTCAAAAGTTGTCGCCAAGGTCCTCTTTGGCGCCCTCGACGAAATGGCTACGAACTGGATCGTCAGCCATAACAACGCTTCGCTGACAGCGATGGTCGAACCTGTTCTCGATATCTTTCTCAATGGAGTAAGCAGTCCGCATGCTGCCGGCTGATCGCCCGATTCGCACCCTTGTCGATCTCCACCGCCACGCCGTCGGGGCGGCAAAACCTGACCTGCTCAATTACAAACACGATCGTCACTGGGTGCCTATCTCAAACACTCAACTTGATGAACAGGTGCGCGCCGTCGCACTCGGCCTCCACCATCTCGGCATTCGTTCCGGTGATCGCGTTGGGTTGCTCGCAGAAAACTCACCGCAATGGACGATCGCTGACCTCGGAACCCTCAATTGCGGCGCCGCAGATGTGCCAATATACGCCACTCAGTCTCCGACTCAAGTGACGTATCTCCTCAAGGATGGCGGTATCGAAGTCCTCTTCATCTCAAATCGCGCACAGTACGACCGCGTCATCGAATCGCTCCGAGCAAGCCCTTCTCTGAGGACCATCGTCGCCTTCGAACCCTGGGAAACGGATGACCGCCGCGTCATACCGTTCGCTCAGTTGCTCGAGGAGGGCCGCGCCGTCCATACCTCCCAACCACATCTCTTTGAGTCGTTGCGCTCGGCCGTGACTCCCGACAGTCTGGCGACGCTCATCTACACCTCGGGTACGACCGGCGAGCCGAAGGGTGTCATGCTGACTCACGCGAACATCGTCTCGAATGTGCTCAGCTCAGACAAAGTCATTCCGCTCTCTAACGACAGTATTGCTCTGAGCTTTCTGCCGCTGTCGCACATCTTCGAGCGTTCGGGCTTCTATCTTTATCTATATGGCCGGGCGACAATCCATTACGCTGAGGGTGTCGATCATGTCGCGAGGAACCTGCTGGAAGTGCGACCGCACTTTCTGACGAGCGTGCCGCGCTTGTTTGAGAAGATGTATGACCTGGCACTCGAGCGAGCCGAGTCACGAGGTCGACTGACACTCTCCATCGCTCACTGGGCCTTTGAGATCGCTAAGGAATGGGCCAAACTCAAGAGTACCGGCCGGCGAATTCCGGCAATGCTGGAGCTCAAACGAACGATTGCAACGCGTCTTTTCCTTTCGAAGTGGAGGGCGGCCATGGGCGGCCGCATCCGATACTTCATCTCAGGCGGTGCGCCTCTCTCGACCGAGCTCGCCGAAGTTTTTTATGGGGCGGGAATGCCGATCCTCCAGGGCTATGGCCTGACCGAAAGCTCGCCGGTGATCACGGCCAATACGCCAAATGAGAACCGGCTTGGCTCCGTTGGACGACCGATTCCCGGCGTCAGTGTGCGAATCGCCGATGACGGCGAGGTACTCTGCTCCGGCCCAAACGTCATGAAGGGGTACTTCAACAAACCGAGCGAGACGCAGGCCGCCCTCAAGGCCGATGCGGAGGGTCGCGTCTGGCTCCAGACCGGCGATATCGGCCACTTCGATAATGACGGATTCCTCTTTATTACAGATCGGAAGAAGGACCTCCTCAAGACAAGTGGCGGCAAATATATCGCACCACAACCGATCGAGAGTGCGATCAAGCAAAGCCGCTTTGTCAATCAGATAGTGGTCATCGGAGACGAACGCAAGTTCCCCGCGGCGCTGATCGTTCCAAATATGGAAGCGCTGGCGAGCTACGCCAAACTAAAAGGCATAAATCATTCAAGCAGCGAGGAATTGCTAAAGGACCCGCGGATCATCGACCTCTTTGAGCGACAGGTGGCGAAGTATACGGAGAATTTATCGCAGTTCGAGAAGATCAAGCGTGTGGCATTAATCCCAAACGAGCTGACGGTCGAGAGTGGTGAACTGACGCCAACGCTAAAAGTGCGCCGGCGAGTCGTCGTCGAGAAGCACAAGGATGTGATCGAAGAGTTGTACAGGTCGAAGGAAAGCATCCGCAACACGTAGGGGCGGGGATTGTCCCTGCCCGTTTTTCCAATGGCGCCCGCGGGCGGGGACAAGCCCCGCCCCTACACCCGGAGGACTACGCGAGGGCCCTGGCGGTGCACTTTTCGCACCCCGAGTTCCTCGTCGAACGCTGGCTCGCCCGCTTCGGCGAGGAGCTCACGCGCCGCATCCTCGAAGCCGACAATCACGCGCCGGGCTTCGACCTCATGGCGAACCCCCGCCGCGAGGACCGCGCCGCCCTGGCGGCTGCCTTCGGCGCCGAAGGGATCCGCGCGGAACCGTCGCCGCTCGCGCCCCTGGCGCTCACGGTCCTCTCCGGCAATCCCATTCGGTCTC
>JBDTUW010000150.1:0-8154 GCA_040007555.1 Acidobacteriota bacterium
TACCCATACATCTCAACCTTGGACGACGATTTCGACCGTTTCAGGACAGGAACTAACTAGGGGTGAGGGGGCAGGGATCAGCGTCCGTAGTACCGCCCTTGGGCGGAATCTCGGGTACCGCGCGGCATTCGCCTGTAAGGGCGGTACCGCCCCCGAGGGGGCAGCAATCGAATAGCCCTGGTGGCAACGCCCTGGGTATCAGCCACCCCAGGTCTTTGAGCCGCACCGCGGCGACGCTCCGCGACCTTCGGACCAACGCCCCGCTGGGGCTATTTCAGATGATGTGACGTGTTACCCAGGGCGTTGCTGGGCTATTCGATTGCCCCATTCGGGGCGCATTCGGATCTTTTGGCTCGAGGGAGACGAGAAATTGGCCAAACCCGAGATTCCGCCCAAAGGCGGTGCTACGGACGCTGATGCCTGCCCCCTGACCCTATTCCTAAAAAAGAAGCTTCACGCCAAACTGAATGTGGCGGGGACTCTGCGCGGAGAGAACCCTCCCGAAAGTGGGTGATCCGAGGAAGTTGTCCGGCAAATCAAAGTTTGGATGATTGAACAGGTTGAAGAATTCGGCCCGCAGTTGCAGGTTGAGATTCTCCTTCAGCATCGTGTTCTTAAGTATCGAGAAGTTGACATTCTGGAAGCCAGGTCCGTCGAGTATATTGCGGCCCGCGTTGCCGAAACTGCCAAATGGCTGAAACGCAAAGGCGCTTGTATTGAACCAGCGGTTCGGCGTCGGGTTCGAGAGCTTTGCATTCCCTACCAGATTGGGCCGGTCATTAGATCCGAATCCGAGATTTGCGCGGCCCGTGTTGCTCTGATCGATTTCGGAGAGCAGCGCGACCGTGAAGGGTCTGCCTGTCTGTAACGAGACAATCCCCATTGTTTGCCAGCCACTCGCGATTGTGCTCAGCAACCCATTATCGTCGAGCCAGGCCTTGCCCTTGCCGAAGGGAAGATCGTAGGAGTAGCTCACTGAGAAGCGATGGCGAAGATCAAAATTCGAGCGGCCACGCTCAGCACCTGGGTTGTAGCTGTTCTGCGGAAAATTGGGGTCTCCCGCGCTGACAAAGAAACTCGAGGCATTATCGATCGACTTCGACCACGTGTACGAAGCCAATAGCGAAAGTCCGAAGTCGAGCCGCTGTTGAAGGCGCGCCTGCAGACTGTGGTAAGTAGAGCTTGCACTCGACTCCTGCAAGAGAATATCGCTGAACTGCGGCAGTGGTCGCGGATTTATGGGCTGCGTGCCCGGGTGAGGTTCGTTGATATCCCGCGCTGCAAGCAACTTGCTCCCCTTCGAACCCACATAAGCTAGTTCTGCGACGCGGCTTCCACCCAATTGCTGCTGCACGCTCAGATTCCAATGCTGCGTATAAGGCGTGCGCAGATCGCGTTGAAACGCAAACGCGGACGATGGCGTCGGGATGGGGAAACTTGCCGGGAACGGATCGCTCAACGAAAGCGAGATTCCCGCTTGAGGGTAGGGGAAGAAGAACCTCAAGTCGAAGTAAGGCGAGTTGAAGTACAACCCCTCGCCCGGGGCCAGCGATGACTGATCATAGTAGATGCCATAGCCGCCGCGAACCACCGTCATTCCCCTGGAGCCGAGAGTCCACGCCAGACCTACGCGCGGCGCAAAGTTGTTCCGGTCGGGTAAATAGCCCGAACGCGGCGCTCCCCTGGTGCCCACGGGAACGAGAGCGCGCGAGGCGATATCAAAAATATTTGCTCGGTCCTCGACGTCGACCGCCGGCGAGTTGTACTCGTAACGAAGCCCGAAGATGAGCGTCAGATTCGCGCGGACGCGAAAGCTGTCGGTGGCGAAGACGCTATAACTCTCGCCACGCAGATGCTGTGGATTGTCGAGTCGCGCGACCCCTGTCGTGACGGGAAGACCAAGCAAAAGATCCGCCAGCGCATTACCGGTAAAGGCTTGTGGAGAGAAGGCGAGGAATCCACGCGACTGAACATCTCGAAAGGCATTCTGCTGAAAGGCGCGGATGTCGAATCCAAACTTGATCAAGTGTTTGTTGTACGCGTAGGTGGCCGTATCGAGAACCTGAAAGGTGTTGGTTGCGCTGAACTGTGGGTTGTTGAACTCATCGCCGATGGGTGAGTACCCGGGAACCGTGGTAAACGTCAGCCCCAGATCGCGCGCTTTTGTCGAGATCAGCGGCAGTCCAACTTCGGAATTGAGATTTCGCGCCTGATTCTCCTGATTTGCTGCGAGGGCCACGCGATTGAACGCGAACCTCGCGTCATTGAGCAGTCGCGGCGAGAAGATGTGTGTTTCGCCGATCGTGAAATTCTGACCGCGGCGTAGAATCTGGGTGCCAAAGCCAGGGATCGCGGCGAAGGTCGCTCCGGAGAATGGCTCGAACAGGTCACGATCATCAAAGCTGTAGCGGGACGCAAGCTGCGACGAAGAACTCAAATGATGATCAATTCTCACGTCAAACAGATCGTCTCGATCCCTTCGCGCCGGCGATGAAACGAAGTTCTCGAGCGGCACACTTCGATTTGGTAGTGGATAGAGCGCAGCGAGTTTGACCCCAACAGGATTCTGGAAGAAGCCGGGGATCGTGTTCAACGGGAAGGGATTAGTTGTGCCAGGCACTGTTGGTTTTGGCAGAATACTCTGTGAGAAATCGCCCTTTCGCTCGAGCAAGGTCGGAACGTTCGTCACTCGGGTCAACCCTTCGCGAAGACGCGTCCCTTCGTAGTCCGTAAAAAAGAAGGTCCGGTTGGTGATGATCGGGCCTCCAAGCGAGAAACCGAACTGGTTGCGTTGATACTGCGGGGAGTCAACGCCGGAGGGCGCGAAGTAATTGCGCGCGTCAAGCGATCGGTTACGCAGGAACTCGTACGCAGCGCCGTGAAACCCGTTGCTCCCGGATTTGAGAACCACATTAACCTGAGCCCCCGAATTGCGTCCGAAGGACGCATCGTAGGTGCTGCTCAGGACCTCAAACTCGCGGATGGCGTCGACCGGAGGCCGGACAGCGATGCCATTAAGTTTCGGATCGATATTGTAGACGCCATCCAGCAAATAGCTGTTTGAGTCCTCCCGCCCGCCATTGACGCTAAAGGCAAAGTCGCCGCGGACGGTGCCGGCGGAGCCCTGGGCGGATGGGGCCGCGCCCGGAACCAGCAGACCAAGTTCGAGGAAGTTGCGACCATCGAGCGGCAACCCGGTCACCTGAGAATTCTCGATGACGGTTCCCAGTGACGAGGAGTCCTTTTTCAGGGCCGATTTTGGCGCCTCAACCTTGACCTCATCAGTGAGCGTTCCGATTTGCAGCGCCAGATCGAGCCTCAACTCCTGATTCACCTCAAGCCGAAAGGTGCTCACGGTTTTCTTGAAACCCGTCTGCTCGACCTCGATCCGATAGTCGCCAGGGGGCAGTAGGGTGAGGGCATATCCGCCGGTGGAATTGCTCGTTACCTTGCGACTCTCTTTTGTTTCCTCGCGCACGAGAGTTAACTTGGCGCCCGTGAGAGACTTTGCCGACGAGTCGGCAATTTGACCCCGAACAATACCTCGAAAATTTTGGCCAAACACAGACACGCAAACCGTGATTGTGACGAGTAAGGTGGCGAGGGTAATTCGCGATTTCACTGATATTAGTCTCCGCGGGTCCTGGATTACGTTTCAGTCATTTCAGTCATTTACGTGGGCCAGTCAGGCTGGGTTTCAACTCTGTTGGTTCCATTGGCAAAAATGGATATTAGCAAAGGTGTCCCGCCAAGTCATCCACTCTGCTTCTCGTCCGCTCCCCGTCTCTACTGTTAACGCGGCTTCGCGTGAGTACCGAGCCGGGGAATCTCTTGACGCGTCTCTCGCGAAGAGAATAAGGTGCCCTTTGAGGCTATTCACGGTTCTGGAAATGGAAGCAGATGAAACGTCAGTCAGGCAACGACGCACGAAAGACACAGGACGAGTTCGAGAAACAGCTCAAGGCCGGAAATCTCGGCTTGCTCTATCTCTTCGAGGGTGAGGAAGCGCTGCTGCGAGACCAGGCGCTCGATCGGTTGATCAGTCTCGCCGTCGATCCCAACGTTCGCGATTTTAACGTGTCGAGCGTCAACGCCAGCGGTGGAGACCTCGGCGCCGCGCTTTCGATCGCTCGTCAGCTTCCAATGATGTCAACTCGCCGAGCCGTCGCTGTGCTTGGTTTCGAAGCGATCAGCGATGACCGCCAAATCGAAAAGCTGAGGAGCTATCTCGACGACCCGAGCCCATCCTCGGTGGTCATTTTTGTAAGTAATGGTCTGGACAACCGAAGGGCCATCAGCGGGATGCTACGCCGTGCCTGTACTCTGGTCAGCTTCAAGTCTCTGGCGGACGACGCCACTCCATGGGTCCTGGCCTATCTGACGAGGGGCGGGGTGAAGATAGGGGCTGCGGAGGCCGCGTATCTTGTGGGGATGGTTGGCGCCGATTTGCGGCGACTCTCGAACGAGGCGGATAAGCTGGCGATCAGGGTTGGACCCGGCGGGCGCATTACCAGAGTTGAGATTGACGGCCTGGTGCACTATTCGCGAGAACACTCGAATTTTGAGCTTTCCGATGCCATTGGCGAAGGAGACAGGGTACGAGCGCTGCGACTGCTCGATCACATCTTCGCGGAAAAAGTCGAAGCTGTGATGGTTCTTGGGGCAATCGGCAGCGTCTTCAGACGAATGCTGGCAGCCAAGGATCTGATGGCGCAGGGGGCGTCCAACGAGGAAGTGGCAAAGGCGATCGGAATGCCGGCCTATTATGCAGGAAAGTTTAATGAACGGGTCCGTCGCATTGACCTCGCCCGGATTCGGGAAGGAATGAGACGGATCGCTGAGACTGACGTCGCACTCAAGACATCGCTGGGAACGCCCAGGTTACAGCTCGAAGTGCTCATTTGCGAACTATGCCCTTCAAGTGGCAAGGCGAAAGCGCGCGAAAGCGGCTGACACTGGGGATGTGCTCTGGTAGACTCAAGTTTACGCGCGAATCCGCCGGGATATTGGGACCCAGGAGTAAAAAGATGAGTTCGAGAAGAGCGAGTGTTGCATTTGTCGGCCTTTGCCTGATGGTGGTCCTGTCTGCGAGTCTTACTCTGGGACAGGGAGCCAGCGCGCCTGGAGTGCCCAAGATCGTCATCGAGAAGACGGAGTTCAATGCAGGTGAAGTTAAAGAGGGCGAAGGAGTTAAGCACAGCTTTACATTTCGGAATGCAGGTACCGGGATTCTGGAAATCAAGAGAGTGGTGCTGACTTGCGGATGTGAAACAGTGGATTACGACAAGTCGGTTGAGCCGGGTAAGGACGGTAAGATCACATTACTGGTCAGGACGGCAGGACTTGGCGGCGCTCTTTCAAAGCTCGTGGTGGCGTCCACCAATGATCCAAGTCGGCCGAGTATTGATCTGGTCATGCATCTCACCGTCATCAGCGAGACCAGGAAAGTGACTGGAGAGACTGTCGGCGCCTTTCTCCTTTCGCCGTCGAACGTACTTGTGCGTACGGTACCCGTTGGGACTGCGGCAGATTTCGCGGTCACGATCTATGGAGCAGGAGCCGGCGTGCCACCGCCGAAAATCACAAAGGTGGTCTCTGAGAGCCCGAAGTTCTCTGCGATCCTCGAGCCCGCGTCGGATGGGAGCCGATTTGTGGTACGCGTCACGAGTGCGACTGACCTTCCAGTTGGTCGACACCCGCACACTGTCAAACTGATGACTGAAAGTAAGGAGAACCCGGAGGTCGAGCTCAAGCTGGAAGCGATAGTAACTCTGCCGCTGAGGATTAGCCCAAAGAGTCTGAGCTTTGACCGCGTCGCCTCGCTCGACGGGCTCCCGCCCACTCTGAGCAAGTTCATTTGGGTCATGCAGAGCGGTGGCCCTGCGCTCGAGATCAAGGGCGTTCAATCAACTCTTCCCTTCCTAACTGCTGAGCGGACAGAGAATGGATCGCCGGGGACGACAATTCTCCGGATTCTCTTTACTGCGATTCCTCCAAAGGGCAGTCATTCAGGAAAGATAGTCGTCCTGACGAATATCGCCGCGCAGCCGCAATTTGAATTTGACGTCACAGTGAATGTGCCATAGCCGCAACGCTGCCTCTGTCGGGCGTCTGGCGAAGATTAAAATCCATTGGGAATAAGCAACCACCGGCGAGAGCGCTGCATCACAGCCCGTGAAGAGCAAAGAAAAGACTCTTCAGGCAGTAATCAGGTACGACGCGGGTGCGGCTCTCCTCCATCTATCTGTCAGGCTTGTGGGAGGGGCAAGCGACAATCGTGACTGCCAAAGCGACGAATTCTGCCGCGTCGGACCTTGATCTGACCCAGGCCGCGGCGCGCGGCGACATGGATGCGTTTGAGGCCATCTATGAACGCTACTACAGGCGCGTCTATAGCCTGTGTCTGAGAATGGTGGCGAACGTCACAGAGGCTGAAGACCTGACGCAGGAAGTCTTCATCCAGCTGCTCCGTAAGCTCGGTAGTTTTCGTGGCGAATCGGCTTTTACAACCTGGTTACACCGGCTCACCGTCAACCACGTGCTCATGCATTTCCGCAAGCGCGGAGTGCGTCTGGAAAAGACCACGGAGGAGGGGGAGGTCCCGGAGCAGATCGAGGTCGGCAGCGAGCACCCGGAGTCGATGCCTGTTGTGGACCGGATTGCTCTCGACAAAGCTATCGCGCAGCTCCCGCCGGGTTACCGTTCAGTCTTTGTCCTGCACGACGTTGAGGGATATGAGCACGAAGAGGTCGCGAATTTGCTGGGGGTGAGTGTCGGGACCTCGAAGTCACAACTGCATAAGGCTCGGATGCGGTTGAGAGACTTGATCAACAAGAAGAATTAGTCAGCGAGCCACGGGATTGAGCCACCTCCTCGGACGCGACCTGGAAAGAGCGGTCTGGTGGAGTGAATAGGCGGGAGGTATTGCAGGATGGATTGTAAGATCGTAGTCAGTTCGATATCTGAATTTATTGATGGCGGCCTGGCGACGCAGGAGACACATATTGTTGAAGAACATTTGTCGGCCTGCCCATCGTGCAGCACGATCAAACAAGACCTGGATGGATTGCGGCACGCGGCGCAAGGGCTGTCGTTGCATACGCCAAGCAGCACGCTTTGGCTGCGAATAAGAGCGGAGGCTGAGGCCGAGACGTCGGGCCGCTTCGCGCCTTCGCCGCGCGAAGCTCCTTCGAGCTGGTGGGGCCGTTTCCTTGACCGCAAAATCACGTTTAGTTTGCCGCAGTTTGCCGGTGCGGGAGTGATGGTGGCTTTCCTGATGGTTTCTGGCGGCTATTTCATACGTGAATACGTCAACGAGAAACCCAGCATTGGTCCGCGCGACGGCGTCGCCACCATCCTTGTCCCTGATTTAGAAGAGACGCTGCGAAGTCAGGTCTCGGAATTCAATCAGCGCAAAATCAGTTGGGACCCGTCAGTTCGTGCCGATTTCGAGCACCACCTCCAACAGATCGACCAGTCAATCGAAGGATGCAGATTGATCCTCGCGCAAAATCCGGCGGATCAAACGCAGCGAGCAATGGCCCGTGTGCTCGTTGATGAGAAAATCAGACTCCTCAAGGACAGCAGCAGGTTGAAGTGGTGAGGCGATTGCGAATGTTCGGTTTAGCTGATCTCCCCTTCGCAAAATTGAAGTTTATCTTCGGCATTCTGGCGCTTTGCCTGCCTCCGCTCACGGCGCAGGCACAGGCCTTTAGTCAGTCATTTAGAGTTTCTCCTCAGTTGGGAGAACTGGAGGTTAGCGGGCACGCGGGTTCGATCAAAGTCGTAGCTGCCGAAGGCAACTTCATCAGTGTCAGGGCGCGCGAGAAGGACGACAACGTCAAGATCAGCGCGATCGAGGTCAAGCCATCTCACATCAAAGTCGAGGTCATCGGCAGCGGTAAGGTCAAGCTCGAGATTTCCGTTCCGGCGGGTACCACCCTCGATCTCTTCTGCTATAAGTGCGAGATGAAGGTCAAGAACATCAACGGACCCGTCGTTGCTAAGAGCACTGAAGGCGATATCGAAATCCGGGGAGGTCGAAGCGCGCGAGTCGAAGCATATACCACAACCGGCGATGTGTTTTTCGACGGCGAGATCGTTCCCAGCGGCAGCTATACGCTTAAATCGCTCTCAGGCAACGTGGGTATAGTT
>JBDTUW010000151.1:0-8117 GCA_040007555.1 Acidobacteriota bacterium
GTCAGGCGGCAAGACCCCGATAACGGTGTACGGAATTTGATTGAGGGAAACGATCTGCCCGATGATTGCCTTGTCACCGCCGTACCTGTGCTGCCAGAGTTGATGCGAGAGAACGACAACACTATTGTTGCCACCCATCGCATCCTCGCCGGAGACGAAGTCGCGTCCGAGCGCTGGCTTGACGCCGAGGGTCGCAAGGAACTCAGTTGAGACCTGCAGCCCCGCAGCGTACTCCGGTGAGCCTGATCCGGTCATATTCAGCCGCACGTCCTTGTACAGGGCAACGTGCGAAAACTTCGAGCTGTGCGCGCGCCAGTCTTTGAACGCTCCGCCTGATACGGAATTCCGGCGGCCGCCGGGCACAGCCTCCCAGACACTCACGAGTCTTTCGCTGTCGGGATACGGCAGCGGCTTGAGGAGTGCCGAGTTGATCAGACTGAAGATCGCGGTGTTTGCACCGATGCCTAGTGCGAGCGTGATCACTGCGACAGCGGTAAAGACGGGATTCCTCGCCATCATGCGCACGCCAAAACGCGCGTCTTGCCAAAGGTTCGCGAACATCTGTTTCCTCCGATTAGCCGCTCAGACTCGAGGGCGAGCCCGCACAAACGCGGGGCGCACGCAGGTGGAGATTCAGTTCTCTGTGAGGGTACTACGATGCCGTCTACCGATCGGGATGCAAAGAAATGTCAGGAAGTAGAGGAAGACTCACGCGAAGCCGCGAAAGACGTGAAGGTAGGGATGGGTAGAAAGCGTCCTAACGAATTCCCTTTCCGCCTCGCGTTTTTCGCGCCTTTCGCGACCTTCAGAGCGCCGGGAAAAGCCCGGCCTGGTCCAGTGGACTGAAAGGAGCTCACCTTGTAAAGTGTCGGTACAAGTAGCCAACTGAGCGGAGAATGGGGCAACCCATAAGCCGAAGCCTCAGGAGGCGAATGCGTGAGCCGTAGCGGTAAGCAACCCGATTCGGCCTCGATACTCGAAGTGGAAGACGGCCGAGTTGCCGAAGATAACGAAGCTTGCGACTGGCAATGAAACAACGGACAAATGCAGTTGCTGGAAGAAGCGTGGCGACGGGTGAGAGCCAACGACGGGGTTGCCGGGGCTCCTCAAGGAAATAGAGGAAAGACTGCGCGCGAGGTGGGTGTGGCATTCGCCGAAGAGATTGGCGGGTACGGTCGAGTGACACTTGGCGGCGATAAGAACTATGACACTCACAGATTCGTCGAAGACTTGCGCGAGCTGGAGGTCACGCCGCACGTGGCCCAGAACAATACCAACCGCAGGTCGGCGATCGATGGGCGCACGACGCGACACAACGGGTATCGCGTCAGCCAACAGAAGCGCAAACGGATCGAAGAGATCTTCGGCTGGCTGAAGACTGTCGGGTGTTCCGGAAGTTCGGCATCGTGGTACTGAGCGGGCGAACTGGGTCTTCGTCTTCTCGACGGCCGCTGACAACCTGGTGCGCATCAGAAATCTGGTGGCCGCGCAGGGAGTAGTGTCGGCGGTGAGGCGGAAACGGCCTTGAGCGCAGCGAAAATACTTCAGAATAACCAAACATAGCGATCCAACTGCGCAGTGAGCCAAACTGGCCGCAGCAGCCGCATGTAACCCAGGGCGTTGCTGGGCTTTTAGATTGCTGCCCCCTTCGGGGCGGGCCGCAGCGATTCCTCTTGAAGGGAGCCTTTGGCGTGCCTGTCAGGCTAAGCGGCAGATGGTAACTGAAAACTGAAAGCCGGCAACTGAGAACTGACAACTGACAACTGACAACTTTACACGGAGGCCTGCTGCGCTGTGCCGAGATGTTCGCGCACTATTTTGGCCAGCGTCTCGGCCTGGAGGCGGATTGTTTCCTCATCCTTGCCCTCAATCATGATTCGCAAAAGGTTCTCGGTTCCTGAATACCGCACCAGCAGCCGGCCTTCCTGTCCCAGGTGCCGCTCCAGCCTCACAATCGCATCCCATAGCGGTTCGATGCTTTCAAGCGGGGGCTTGCGCACTACCGGGACGTTCAATGTCAACTGCGGATAATGCTGCATTCCCTCAGCAAGATCCGCGATCGACCGCCCGGATTCCGTCATCACTCGTAGAACCTCAAGCGCGGTGATCATCCCGTCTCCAGCAAGACTGATTTCCGGAAAGATGATATGACCCGACTGCTCGCCACCAAGACTTCCATCCGACGCCAGCAGCTCTTCCAGAACATACTTGTCACCCACGGACGTTCGCGCGAGCGAAATTCCCCGGTCACGAAGCGCTGCCTCAAGACCAAGGTTGCTCATTCCCGTCGCAACAACACGCCTCCCCGCCAGCTTCCCGCCAAGATCGAGATGCTCAGCGAGGATGAAAAGTACGTAGTCCCCATCCAGTAGCCGCCCACTTCCATCGACCAGAATCAGACGATCAGCATCCCCGTCAAACGCAATGCCAAGATCAGCACCACTTGAGAGAACCCGTTGCTGCAGGTCTTCCGGGTGTAGCGAACCACAGTCCAGATTTATGTTTCGCCCATTGGGAGTGGTATGAATTGCTTCAACGGTTGCGCCCAGCGACCTGAAGAGCTCCGGGGCAATATCGAATGACGCCCCTTCGGCGCAGTCGATGGCCAGTTTCAAGCCAGACAAACTGAGCCCGCGTCCAATCTCGTCGCGAAGAAATTGGAGGTAGGAAACCTTGAGTGAGGGGTCTGCCTCCATCGCATCAGCGCCGACAGCCTTCGGCACTCCTGATACTTCCTGCTCGGACTTAAGATCACGTTCGATTGCCTGCTCAAGCGCGTCGCTCAGTTTTCGACCTGTCGGACCGAAGACCTTGAGACCATTGTCTTCGTAGGAATTGTGAGAAGCAGAAATGACGACACCAGCGGCTGCAGGTAAAGTGCGAGTAAGAAAGGCAACGCCAGGAGTCGTGATGACCCCTGCGATCTTGAATTCGCCGGCTGCTGCCTGGATTCCGGCGGCAAAGGCCTGCTCCATCCAAACTCCCGATTCACGAGTATCGCGCCCAATAACAATCAATGGAGTCGCTTCCCCGGCGAGACGAAGCTCCTCAACGAGCGCATATCCAATCCTTGCGATCGTGGCCTTATCAAGCGGGAATCTCCCCGCAACGCCCCGAATTCCATCCGTCCCAAAAAACTCTCCCATACCTTGCCGTACCTTACTCCAGCGCTTGGCGCATTCGCTCGTCCTGCTCGATTCTCAAAGAGCTCATCTACAGTCGATATTTTACTTCCGCCGGAGTCATGCTCCTGACCTCAATGCGTCCTTTCCCTTCAACCGGGAGGACGACTTTCGGAACCGCGGAGTGATCTCCTTCCACCCTCGACCCGGTTCGCAGCTCGACGCGAATCTGGTCAGGCACGATCGATTCCACCAGCGAACGCGGCCCAAAGAGCTCGACGTTGACCGTGACTGTCAGCAGCTTTCCCGCGCCAGACTGGTCCATCCAGCGTACCGGGAGATCGATCCTTCTGGATTTACGAATCTCCCCAATGTCAAATGAAAGCGCGATTGGACCTGGAGTGACGACTCTGATTGCATGATTCGGATGATCCACATCGACGGCGACCCGGAAAGGTGTCGTCCGTTCGACGAGTTGAACGCTTTCGGTGCTCACGGATTCGACTTCCGCTACCTGCGATTCCGGTCCCTGAATTTCGACAGTCTGTGGCTCAACGATGACGCTATACAGTTCGTAGCCATCGCGCACCTGTCCAGCGACGTCGGGTTCGACCTTGACCCGCTTTCGCGTTGTCGGCTCGATGCGAAGGCGAATGGTTCCAGGATCGACCTGCCGCACTTCAATGCCTTCCGGTGTTGAGACATCGGTAGCCTTGAGCTGGATGACACGATCTCCGGGTTCCTTGTTGCTCAGATCCGCGACGACGGCAACCTGATTCGGCATGATGTTTCGAACTACATCGCGAGGGCCGCGCAGACGCACACTCACCGTCTGGTTAACGTCACCGCCGCTGATTTCAAGACCCTGAGCAAGTCCGCGATACTCGAGTTGCACACCAACGAGTCGGACATCGCTTACCGGCTGACGCGAGATCGCAAAAAGCAGACTTGCAAGGATCACCGCAAGCAACTTCAAACCGGCATTCTCGATGCGATAGTTGCTGACTGTATGCCAGAGGCGTCGCAGGCGGGACGAGACTGATTTCATAGGAGCGTGCCCTCCTGGATGCTCTCGCTCCGCGTCTTGGCGCCACTGTCGAGTCGGCGCGGGGCCGCTATCTCGTCAAGCTGCTGGCGGTGTCGGAGTTCTTCCGCCTCATCAGCGGCTGCCTCGTCCTTGCTGCGTCTGGGTTCCATGACGTTCTGCAGCTGGCGGCGAAGGCGAGGGCCGTCCAGATGGCGAAAGATGCGTCCGGTCACCGCGAGTGAGATCGATCCGGTTTCTTCGGAGACGATAACCGCACAGGCATCGCTATCCTCAGTTATTCCTATCGCGGCGCGATGACGGGTGCCAAGCTCACGTGAGAGAAGCGGGTTCTGTGTCAGTGGCAGGAAGCACGATGCCGCCGCAAGACGGCTGTTGCTGACGATTGCCGCTCCATCGTGAAGAGGGGCGTTCGAATTGAAGATCGTGACGAGTAGATCGTAAGTCAATCGGGCATCGAGACGAACACCGCTCTCGATATAGGTCTTCAGTCCAACTTCGCGTTCAAAGACGATCAAGGCGCCGGTTTTTTGAGAGGAGAGCGTTGTGGCCGCGAGGACAACCTCGTCGTACCAATCCTGACCGTAATCGTTGGCGCTCTTTGAGGTCCGGGTAAACGGGATGCGGATATTGTTGCCGAGATGAGTGAGCGCGGTACGAATCTCACGCTGGAAGAGGACGATCACTCCGAAACCGAGGTATACCACCGCGTTGCGAAGCACCCATTGAACGGTGGTCAAGGTGAGCCAGGAGGAAATCTGGTAGAGAAGTGCGACGGATCCCAGGCCGACTGCCATCTGGACAGCACGTGTGCCGCGTACGAGCCGGAGTACCTCGTAGACGAGGAACGAGACCAGCAGGACGTCGATCACATCTCTGAACTCCGGCGACCGCCAGAGCCAGAGCATCTGTGTCCACAACTCGTGCATGACGAATGTTTTTCCGAATATCCACTTTTAAGTATGGGCGGCTCCGAATTCCGCCATAAAACGCGGTCTAGGATAGCACACTTTGAGGTTCCAGCGCCCGTGCAATTGCCCCCCGGGCCGCAGTTAAGCGGGGCACGCAATTGCCTGACACAATTCATGATGGGGCGCACGCGGAGGAAAAAAGAGGGTTGTGCCGTCAATTCGGATTTGTTAGACTGCCTAGGTATGCTTTCCCCCCGAGCATTGAGATTCATTAAGCATGGCATATTTCAGGGTCCGCGCTTATTTCCATGTTGGGGGCTGGTTGATTATTCGATCTGGATGTTCCATCACGAAGGCGGTCTCCCAAGGCTGCGTTTTATCTCATCCAGTAGGAAGTCCGCTAAAGTTCCTTAATCCGATCAAGCAGACGGCTCTCCGTATCGTCTGAATATCATTATTTTTGGCCGGTATCATTTTCTTGCCGGCGGTGGTTGCTCCCGTGGAGTGCTCCCCCCTTGGAGCCCGGAGATCTGCGGTCTTGGAAAGGATTCTTGAAAATGAGCAAACCGGCTCGTGCAGGCGCCGTCTCGATGGCTCTCGTTCTCCTTATTTCTCTCCTCGCTCTCATACCCGGATCAGCCCAGGCAAAGTCTAAAGCCAAGGCAAAACCCTCCTCCGCTTCGCAAAAAAAGAAGACGGTAGTAAGGGCATCCGGCAGAACCTCTCGAAAGTCTGTGGCCAGAACGTCGACTAGTCGTCGGCAGCTGGCAAGAGGAAAGTCAACATCACGCTCGAGAATGGCTCGCAATACGACAGCGTCGCGCGGCCGATCGGCGCGAAGCGCAGCGCGATCCCTGGCTCGTGCCCAGGCGCGTGCCCGCTATCTTGCCCGACTGAGAATCATTCAAGCCCGCGACAGCGCGTTGAGGAATATTGCCGCCTCGAATGTTCAGAAGGACACGATCGAGGGAGAGGACCTTTATGTCCGGCGAATCGCCGTTCAGGCGCTTGCAGGCCGGTCCGGAACCGTCGTTGTCATGGACCCGTCCAATGGTCGAGTTCTGACGATAGTCAATCAGCAAATGGCTCTGGGGTCGCCGGTCAAGCCGTGCTCGACTGTCAAACTGATTGTTGGCCTGGGCGCGCTCCACGAAAGCGTCTTCGATCCGAATCAGGAAGTTCAATTGGCCCGGAATGGCTGGGGGATGAGTCTGACGGATGCGGTTGCGCGGTCAAACAACCTCTTCTTTCAGGTACTCGGCCGGAGGCTGGGTTACGACCGCGTCATGAAGTACGCGGTTGATTTCGGTTTTGGTGAAAGAACCGGAGTTAATTATCTTGGAGAGAGCACTGGCTTCCTCCCTGATCCTGGCGAGGAAGAGACCGGTCATATGTCGAGTCACGGAGACGGCTTCGGAGTAACGGCCATTCAATTGGCAGCGTTCACGGCAGCAATTGCGAATGGTGGATATCTGTTCGTGCCGCGAGTCCCGCGAGCTGGTGAGGAGATGGCGGAATTTCAGCCTGAGCTTCGCCGCAAACTCGACATCAGACCAGAGGAACGAATGCGGATATTGATGGGCATGGCCGGAGCAGTGAATTTCGGCACCGCCAAGCTCGCGTATGACCCGGTGGGTCAGGTCGCGGGTAAGACCGGGACCTGTACAGGTTCGACGGACAAGCTGGGGCTCTTTACTTCATTCTCAAGCGTCGAGCGGCCGAAGCTGGTCGTGACGGTGATTACCACCGGTTCGACCGAAGCAGGTAAGCGCGCTGCGGAAATTGCCGGGCGTGTGTATCGGGCGATCTCGCCGAATATCCTGCGAGATCCTCAGATCGCGCCGGCCTCGGCCACGATTGAAGTCAGCGCACCGCAACACAGATAAGGGAGCGCGCCGCTCCTGCGCCACTCCAGCTGGGATGAGCAACAACCCAGGGCCCTCCGCCCTGGGTTGTTCTGTTTTTCAATGCTTAGCGCCACGGGATGTGGTGCACTCGAGTTTGGACATCTGCTACTGAAACCGCAATCCGCGGAGTTCGAGGGTCACGTCCTTGACCTCCGCTTCAGAGACTTTGCGGGGCGCGTCCACCTTGACGCTGATTCTCATGGTCTCACCTGGCGCCAGGGGCGTTTTGCGCAAACGCGGTATAGGCATGCTGGTATTCTGCGCGATCACCTTTTCCTGAAGGTCGAGGATCTTGCCCTGCAGCTCAATGCCGGAAATTGCCCGGTCGCCTCGATTTGTCAGCTTGGATCGGACTTCATATTGCGCCATCCCAATCATGTTGGGATGCACGATGATCTCCTTGTCTTCGAAGATCAGCTTCTCGCGATAGGCGTCGAACTCGCTGCTGCCGGCACGCACGGCATTTTCCAATCCAGAACCCGCCGACGCTCCTGAGATTAGCGCCTGACGCACCAGCACTACCAACACCGCCAGCACGAGAGCGCCTACTCCGGCAATGAGCAGTATCGCCTGCGAACGGCGCTTCGCGGTCATTTTGTCAGTTTCTTCCGGTTCGAACATGGGACTCTCACTTGTCAATTCATTGAGGCCCAACAGCCTCAGGGTTTGTCACCAAGATGCAGCGCCGCGATGCCACCGGAGAGATTGCGATAACCGACATTCTTAAACCCGGTCTCGGTCATCATCTCGGCGAGCCGTTTCTGATTCGGAAAGCCACGAACTGATTCGGGAAGATAGCGATATGCGAAGCTCGACCCCGACAGAAGGCCTCCAATCCTCGGTAGAATGTGATTGAAGTAGAAACCGAACACCTTCCTCAGAATAGGAATGACGGGCTGTGAGAACTCCAGAACCGCAGCGCGCCCGCCGGGCTTGAGAACGCGATAGATCTCTGCGAGACCTCCCTCTACGCGCACAACGTTGCGAAGACCAAAGGCGATCGTCACCGCATCGAACTGGCCATCTGCGAATGGGAGGAGCATCGCATCTCCTTCGGCGAGAAAAGCTCGGGACGCTTGCTGTGCCGCAGCCTTGTCACGGCCGATAAGAAGCATCGGGTGGCAGAAGTCGC
>JBDTUW010000152.1:0-8108 GCA_040007555.1 Acidobacteriota bacterium
GAAATTCGCGTGATTGAAGACATTGAAGAGCTCGGTCCGGAACTGGAACCGAACGCGTTCGGTTACTCGGAAGTTCTTGGCAAGATTGAAATCAAAGTTAATAGAGTCTGGTCCGCGCATGATTCCGACGCCGGCGGTGCCAAATGCCTGCGGGGAGGGATTGAATGCCGGTGAGAACGCGTCGGTGTTGAACCATCTCGCCAGTGTTTGTTGAGAATCTGAGAGGACCGGATCGCCGAGAAGATTCGGGCGCGCACGACGCTCGCCACCAATATTGAGCACGCTGCCGCCACCGAGCGTGGCCGTCAACCCGAGGCCACCCTGAACCGCGTGGATTCCAGTTACCTGCCATCCACCGAGCACAAGATCGGCCGCCCTATTCCAGCTGTCGCCGAATTTGCGACCACGACCGAAGGGCAGGTCCAGAACATAGCTGGCCACCAACCGCTGTTTGATGTCGAATTCGGCTAAGCCGCGATCGGCTGCCGTATTGTTACCATTCTGCGGTTCGCGGAATGTTCCCGTATCGAACCCGGCGCCGCCGCCACTGGTCGAGATATGATCGGGAGACCCGGTCAGCGCCTTGCCCCAGGTATAGCTGACCAGCCCGGTAAAGCCGTTTGAGAACCTCTTCTCTAAACGTGCCTGAAGCGCGTTATAGGTCGACCCAACGCGATCCTCCATCCACTGGATATCACCGAGAAGGGGGAACGGACGGTTGCCCGCCGCTTGCGAGCCATTCGCATTGGTGATCACTGCGCGCTGATTGAGATTGCGGAATCCATTCAGCTTGGTGCCCTTATTTCCAACGTAGGCAACATCCAGCACCAGGTCCTTCATGAGCTCGTACTGGACTCCGAAGTTATACTGCTGAATGTAGGCGGTGCGCTGATCGGCATCCTGAGCGCGGCGGCTGATCGTCGGCGAGAGGCTTGTCGGATCAAGCAGACCCGTCGGATATCCATTCACAAGTCGGAACGGCGCGGCGGACGCCACCGCGGCAGCCCCAGTCACTGAGGTCTGTAAAAGGTTGTCCACCAGGAAGGGCGGGTTGAACCCAAGCAGGCCTTCACGACCCTGACGCACGGTATGGTTGTAAAATACGCCGTATGCGCCACGAACGACAAAGCGACTCGTTGCCGCATAGGCAAAGCCAAAGCGAGGCGCAAAGTTGTTCCGATCCGGGTGAATCAGCGCGCGATCAAAAATGCTCCCGTCCTTGGCGAAGACGTCCTTGCCGGTCTTCGGATCAAAGTTGACAAACTGGTTATTTGCCTCAACCGCCGGCGTGGCGTATTCGTAACGCATCCCGACGTTGAGCGTCAGTTTCGATGTCAGTTTGTAATCGTCCTGAATGAAGTAGAACTGCATCCGCTGACTCTGATCCATGACCGTGAAGCTGGTCAGAGCTAGTTGCGAAGGCAGTCCCAGAAGCAGATCTCCAACGGCTCGGTTTGTAAATCGGTTCTCAAAGTTCATTCGGCCGATGGTCGCGTTCAAATCGTTGATTTTGGTCTTGACGAACTGGAACTCGGTGCCGAACTTGATCAGATGCTGTCCATGATTCCAGCTGAAGGATGCCCGTGGATTCCACGAACGCGGGGTCTGAAACTGCGGTGTTGAGGTATGCCGACCAACCGCGTCGAATCCCTGAATATTGAACTTGGGTACGCCGCCGGTAATTGAGGGGTCATTCGGGACATTCTTCAGACCAATTGCGGCCGGGCCGTCAACGCCAAAATTCGGCGGGTTGGTGAAGTAATTTCCACGGGCGAACCCAAGGCGGAAGTCACCAACGAGCGTCGGGGAAACGGTCCACGTCAACCCAAGCGCCAGGCCCTGCGAACGATTGAGGTTCGATCCAAAGGCGTCATTGAAGGAGCCTTCCGCCAGACCCGGAAGCGGAGCCGGTCGGAACGTGTTGGTATCGACAAAGCTATAGCGTCCAAAGAGAGTCAGGCTGGTAGCGAATTGGTGATCGACGCGAACATCAAATTGGTCCTGACGTGTTTGCGTGATCGGCGTCGACGCGTAGATTGGAAGACCGTTGAGGGTCACGGTCGGGTTGGGAATGAGCGCCACAACCTTCGCTCCGACGGGGTCCCAACGAGTCGACGGAATCACCCATCGCCCCTGCGCGTCCTTGCCAAACTCGGGACGGCCGGTCGCGAACGGATCGACAACCGCTGTCGTAAAGATGCCGGCCTTCTCGAGGGCCGTTGGTACGATTCGAGTGCGCGGCACGCCTTCGCGGTCGCGGAGCCCTTCATAATCACCAAACCAGAAAGTTCGATTCTTGATGAGGGGGCCACCGACCGCGGCGCCAAACTGATTGCGCTGCCGTCTTGGCTTGGGCGCACCCAGAGCATTCGAAAAGAAGTTGTTTGCATCGAGGACATCGTTGCGGAGGAATTCATAGACACTGCCATGAATCGCGTTGGTACCCGACTTGATCGTCGCATTGATGACCGCGCCTGAGCTGCGCCCAAACTCCGCCGAATAGGCATTCGTCTGGATCTTGAACTCCTGCAATGCCTCGATCGACGGTTGCACGAGTTGAACGTTCTCTCCCCGGAAGGAGTTGGAATAGGAGATGTTGTCGACGCCATCCAGGAGAAAGACGTTGTTGAAGGTGCGATTGCCATTGACGTTGAGCACGCCCTTGAAATTGACGCTTGCGAGTCGCGGAGTGCCCGGGAGCACGCCTGGTGAGAGCAACGCGAGCTGATTGTAGTCGCGGCCGTTCAATGGTAATTCGACGATCTTCCTTTGGTCGATCACCGAGCCGCGGGACGATGTCTGCGTTTCGAGCAGGGTTGCCGCCTCGACGACTTCGACCGTATTGGTGACGTCGCCAACCTGCAGGGCCAGATCAGCGCGGGCGACCTGGTTGATTTGCAGCGTGATTCCACTGCGAACGGTCTTGTTGAAGCCCTGCTTCTGGACCGTGATCGCGTAGTTTCCTGGCTTGAGGCTCGTAACGATGTATGAGCCTTGATCATTGGTTTCACTCTTAGCACTAATGTTGGTGTCGACATTGGTGACGGTGATCGACGCCTTGGGAACAAGGGCGCCGGAAGTATCCTTGACTTCACCGGTGATCGTCGCCGTCTCCTGCTGCGAAAGCGCAGTCACGGAGAAGGTCACAAGCAACGCAAGGAGCAGCGTCAGATGTGAGCGTTGAATTCGCATGACAGATTCCTCCAGTTGGGCTCGGTTGAATGGTTATTCGAAACAGAAAGTTAGAGAATTGCTGCGTTCTTCGTCCCAGTTCGCCAGCTATAACAAAGGCTGTCCGCAAGACCGCCGAAACGAGACCCCGGCGAGAACCAGAGCAATGTGTCCTCTGGTCTCGAGCGTTGGTCTTGACTGCTCGAGGGTTTGCCTGGCCATGAAAAAAATCCGCCGGCAATATTCGAGCACCCTTACAAACCGAAATTATCTACAGGTACCCAGCTCGAAACTTTAGCTCTACCTTAAATCTGTTGCGGCGTCAGAGTGATTTCCGTTCGCTATCGGAATCGTCCCAATCGCGTCAGCAGACTCTCCATTCACCAGCAAAGAACTGTCTTCCATTCGGCTGAAAACGTTTGCAGGGCTTCGCGATCCTGCCTTGAACATCTGCAACCCTGGCACCTACTGTCCGAACACACGCGACCGGTCTGCAAGTCCGGCAGGTAGCGCAATTTGCCAGAATCGCGCGACGCTGCTTGGAAACACTCCGGTTGGGGCACGAAGACTCACGCGAAGGTCGCGAAAGACGCGAAGAGGAACGGATAAAGAGAAGGCGCTACCGGCAACTACTTGCCTTCCTTCGCGTCTTTCGCGATCTTCGCGGCCTTCGCGTGAGTCTTCATGTTCCCCAACTGGCATCGTTCTGGTCAAACAGTTCACTTATCGAGAAAGACAATTGTTTCACTCCGATCCGTGGTCCCAAAGGGCCGGATTTTGCTCCTCACGAGCTTGATGCCAAAGCAATCGGCCGCTTCTCTTGATACGACTGCCAGGCCGCAACCGCAACTTCGAGGTCCGCAACACCATCGGCGCATGTAATCGAAGGCGGCAGGCCCTTCGAAAGACGCTCGACGAAATCCAGCAATTGATCCACGTACGCGCGCTCGAATCTCTCCATGAAGTAGGGCACCGTATCGTGAGATACCCCTTCCTTCTTCATGACCAGAACCGGCGTCTCGCGGATATAACCAACCTGAAGAGTCCCTTCCGTCCCGAGGATTTCCGCGCGAATGTCGTAGCCATATACCCCACTGCGGCTGAGGTCGATAACGCCAAGTGCACCGCTCTTGAACTGCAGCGTAACTATCGCATTGTCGATATCACCAACATCGTTTACTTCCGGGTAGGCGAGCACTCCACCGATGCAATGAACACTTGCAACCTCACCCATGAGCCAGCGCGCGAGATCGATGTCATGGATCCCCATATCGATCATGATGCCGCCGCTGTGCTTTGGATCGAGATACTCGAGACTGGGTCGAAAGGGATCACGCGATGACGCTTTGAAGACTATTGGCGTACCGATCACGCCCTCATCGATCTTCCTCTTGGCGGTGCGATAGCCCGGATCGAAACGCCGCATGAATCCCATATGAAAGAAGACGCCGGTCTCTGAAACCACCCGCTCGATGGCGCGCGCTTCATCGAGCGAGATGGAAAGCGGCTTCTCACAAAAGATCGCCTTCCCTGCCTTCGCAGCCGCAACAATGATGTCGTGGTGGGTGCTCGTTGGGGTGATGATCACCACCGCGTCTATTTCCTTGTCGTTGACCAGCTCCTCATAGTGGCCATACCACTTGGCCACGCCCAGCGACTTCACTTTCTCCTCTGCACCTGGCTGCACATCCGACGCAGCGATGAGATTCGCCTGTGGAACGCGAAATGCCAGATCCTCCGCGTATACCATTCCCATCCGGCCAACACCGATCAGGCCGACATTGATCTTCTTACTCATAGAAAAGAACGCTCCTTCTTGACTGCTTTTTCATACTCTACCCGTGCGAGTCGAACGGCCTCGACTTCTGAAATTTCAGCGATCGGCACATCCCACCAGGATTCGTATCCGGGAACACGCATCTCCTTGTCGACCTCGACAACAACGACCGTCGTCCCCGGTGCCTTGCGCGCTTCTTCGAGAGCGGCGAGCAATTCGTCGTGAGTAGTCGCGCGGATCGCTCTCGCGCCCAGACTTGCCGCGTTGAGCGCCAGGTCAACGGGTAACACATCTCCATCAAACTGCCCCGTGTCATCGTGCCGATAACGATAGTCCGTCCCGAATCCGCCCGAGCCAACCGCCTTCGATAGTCCGCCGATGCTCGAAAACCCATGGTTATCAAGAGCGATGATGTTGAGCTTTATGCCTTCAGCAACGGCTGTCGCGATCTCCTGCGCCATCATGAGATACGAACCGTCGCCTACCATGACATAGACATCGCGATCGGGTGCTGCCATCTTCACGCCCAGCCCACCCGCGATCTCGTATCCCATGCACGAGTTCCCATACTCCATGTGATAGCCCTTCGGATCGCGCGTGCGCCAGAGTTTATGCAGATCGCCGGGCAAACTTCCTGCCGCCCCGAGGACGACATCCTGCGGTCTTGAAAAGGCATTGATCGCACCTATCACCTCGCTTTGACTGAGCGGCGGTCCATGTCGAAGACCGTACAGCCGATCAACCTCAGACTCCCAGTCCGCCCTCAACTGCGCGATCTGTGCGCTGAAGGTCTCGTCTATTCTGTAGCCCGAAAGCGCAACCCTCAGCTCGTCCAGCGCGATGCGGGCGTCCGCCACAATCGGTAAGGCGCCGTGTTTGTACGCGTCAAGACTTGCCACATTGATACTTATGAATCGCACGTTCGGATGCTGGAACTCGGTCTTCGAGGCAGTCGTGAAATCGCTGAGCCGAGTCCCGATGGCGATCACGACGTCGGCCTCTCGCGCGACAACGTTGGCGCCCGGCGTTCCGGTGACACCGATCGCACCAAGATTCTGCGGATGATCGAACGGCAGCGACCCCTTGCCGGCCTGCGTTTCACCTACCGGAATGCCCGTCTCCGCGGCAAAGCGGGCAAGCGCATCCGTCGCTTCGCTATAGATGACACCACCGCCGGCAACGAGCATCGGCTTGCGTGCGGAGCGAATCAGCGACTGGGCGCGATCGAGTAACACACGCTCGGGTGGCTGTCGTGGAATGTGCCAGGACCGCTTCTCAAAGAGCTCTTCAGGATAGTCCCACGCCTCTGCCTGAACGTCTTGCGGCAGCGCGAGGGTTACAGCACCGGTATCCGAAGGCGAGGTGAGTATCCGCATTGCCTCAAGTAGTGCAAACGGAAGCTGGTCCGGCCGGTTGATCCGGTCCCAGTAACGAGAGACCGGTTTGAAGCAGTCGTTGACCGAAACGTCCTGAGAGTGCTCCGACTCGAGCTGCTGAAGAACTGGGGCGACGTTGCGACGAGCGAAAATATCACCGGGAAGGAGCAGTACGGGCAACCGATTGATGGTTGCCGTGGCGGCGCCGGTGATCATATTAGTTGCGCCCGGACCTATCGATGTCGTGCACGCAAATGTGCTGAGGCGATTCTTCATCTTCGCGAAGGCGGTTGCGGCGTGAACCATCGCCTGCTCGTTGCGCGACAAGTGATACGGAAAGTCCCGGTCCTGGGCCAAAGCCTGACCGACACCGGCAACATTGCCATGGCCAAAAATACCCCAGGCACCAGCAAAGAACCGCCCCTCGACGCCGTCGCGCTCCACATACTGTTCCTTTAGAAATCCAATCAGCGCCTGCGCCATTGTTAGTCGTCGCGTCTTCAAAAAGCCCTCCCGATCAAAACCTCAGATGTTGAGAAAGGTCATGTCATGACAGCGCACCGATGACCGATACCGCGAGCTGCGCGCGAATCGCGTAGCCTCTTTACGCGACGGTCTCGATAGCACCGCGATTGTGGACGAGCCGGCCAACCTCGGCGGCAACCTCGCCGGGGTCGGCGTTTCCCGGATACAGCACGTTTCGGCCGACCATGACGCCACGAACATTCGCGCCCGCCGCCAATCCCGCGTTGAGTTCGCGAATAAACTGCCCCGGGTTGCCTGCTGACTCGCCGCCCAGAAGCAGTATCGGAAGGGTCGTCGCACCGGCCACAACCTCGTAGTTCTCGCAGTACGGAAGCTTCAGCCAGAGGTGCCGGCTGCTATCCCCTAGTGCCGTTGCAACGCTGACGATACTCGCAAGCGCTTCAGCCGTCCTGATGATCTTGTAGCCCCTGTCAGTCTTCATCGCCGGCAGCGGTTCGAGAAAAAGCGGGAGTCGCAGCGAATTCATCTCATTGATGACCTGTGTCGTGGCCATGATTGTCTTCAACGAGTCCCTTTCATCGTCGCAGATGCGCAAGAGGACCTTGGCGCCATCAAAGTTCCACGCGGCGACTGTCGCTGCTGATGCGCCCGTCATTGGATCATCCATCTCCCAGCTCACATTCAGCAGGCCGCCCCGATTCAAGCTCGCAATCAGCAGCTTATTATCAAGCAAAGGACGATGACCGGCCTCGGCGCGGATTTCGTCGAGCACAAGCAGGTCTTCGAGGATGTCCATCGTCGCCATGAGACCGTCGACGGAATCCTCTTCGAGAACTCTGACAATACGCGCAAGATAATCATGACGATCGGCCATCCCCAGAGGTTCCGTTCCAACCGCCACTACTCTGCGCGCCGGATGATCGGCGGCGAGGATGTTGAGTTTGCCATCGACCGTCAGTTGTGCGCGACGGCTTCTTTTCTGGGCAAGCCCGAACGACCGCTCCGGGTCCGAGACGCGAAGTTCAGTCACACGTTGGATAAGCGCTGATGGCAGAAACTCTTTTGCTCGAAACGACTGCAACTAAAATCCTCCGCGCCCGGCAACAAAGTCGAGCGCCTCCTGCTCATAGGGCATGAAATTCGCGCAACCATGTCTGGTGACTACGATCGCCCCGCACGCGTTGCCCATGCGCGCCGACTTCCGCCAGTCCCAACCCTTTAGATATCCGTAAACAAAACCACTCGCAAACGCGTCGCCAGCTCCAAGAATATTGTAGACATCAACGGGAAACGGCTGG
>JBDTUW010000153.1:0-8082 GCA_040007555.1 Acidobacteriota bacterium
CTTGAAATTGTTAGACTCGTTCTGCGCAGATTCAAAAACTAAGAATCTAAAATCAGGAGATTGCTCCATCTCTGATCATTTCCAGAAAGGTGCGTGCCGCCTGCGATAGAGCATACTCCCTGCGATAGACAATTCTCAGCGCCTTCTCGATCTTCATCCCCTTGACCGGAATCTCGATCAGTTTCCCGTTGAGGACTTCCTCGCGGACTACAAGTTTCGGCAGGATCGCCACGCCCGTCTCGAGCATCACAAAGTCTTTTATCGTCTCGATAGTTGCCAGCTCAATCGAAATGTTGAGCTTAGTGCGGTGCTGGGCGAAGAGCTCAAAGATGCGCGCTCTCGAGGGTGTTTTAACATTGTGCGCGATGAAGCGCTCTTCTCCGAGATCACGGACCGTCACGCTCGTTCGTTTTGCCAGACGATGGCGGGGAGGAACAACCAGCACCAGCTCGTCGCGAAAAACCTCCATTGATTGCAACGAGGGATTCATCGGATCAAAAGAGAGAAAACCAAAGTCCAGGTTGCGTTCGAGAACCTCGGATGGAATGCGCTCGGAGATGTTTCTATAGACCTCGATCTTGATTTCCGGAAAGCGGCGCCGGTACTCGAGCAGCAGTGGAGGAAGCAAGTAGAGCGATGTACTTTCATTCGCTCCAATGCTCAGCCGCCCGCGATGCATACCCCGCAGCTCACTCACCGCACTCAACGCCTCGTCCCGAAGGTTGATCATGCGCTGAGCATAGGAATGGAGGATCTTTCCTGCTTCGGTCAGCGTCCCGGCCTTGCTTGACCTGTCAAAGAGCCTCTCACCGAGATCTTCTTCGAGCCGCTTGATGGCAATGCTGATCGCCGGTTGTGTCCGCAGCATCTTCTCCGCTGCTCGCGAAAAACTCTTCTCCTGCGCAATATGCAGGAATATCTCAAGCTGTGATAAGTCCAATTCGCTCTGCCTCCCAGACCGTCTCTCGGACTCCTAAATCTACCATACCGCCGTCAATTCCGCATAAGCAATTTTTATGCTGGCGTAAAAATAATAAAATTTACAGCATGTGACAACAATGCTAGGATGGTCGGACGATTGGGCGGGGAGAGGTGCATCTGACGGGCCTCTCCGGACGGGCAAGCAAGCGACAGATGAAGGAGAAGTTAGATGGAAACAGAGCGAGTATCGGTATTTGACACGACGCTCCGCGATGGGGAGCAGTCACCCGGCTGCAGTATGAATCTGGAGGAGAAGGTGCGCATGGCGCGCCAGTTGGACGCCCTTGGTGTCGACATCCTCGAGGCTGGTTTCCCGATCGCTTCTGATGACGACTACGCCGCAGTCCGTGAAGTCGCCCGCGTTTGTCGTCGTCCGATCATCGCCGCGCTTTGCCGAACGACACGAGAGGACGTTGAGCGCGCCTGGTCGGCGCTTGCCGGCGCAGCTCGACCGCGGATTCATACATTTGTCGCAACGTCCGATATTCATCTTCAATACAAGCTTCAGAAGTCGCGCGCCGAGGTGCTCGACATGGCCTGTGAGGCCGTTCGGCTGGCGAAGGGTTTTACCGAAGATGTCGAGTTTTCCGCGGAGGACGCGACACGAACTGATCTGGATTATCTCTGCGAGATCATCGCCGCCGTGATCGATGAAGGCGCGACTGTCGTCAATATCCCGGACACGGTTGGCTATACGATCCCGTCCGAATACGCGACGATCATGACGACGCTCAAGACGCGGGTACCAAACATCGATCGCGCCGTCATCAGCGTCCACTGTCACAACGATCTTGGACTGGGGGTGGCCAACACTCTGACCGCCATCGCACACGGTGCGCGCCAGGTTGAGTGCACCATCAACGGGATAGGCGAGCGCGCCGGCAACGCATCCCTCGAAGAGATCGTCATGGCAATGCGTGTCCGGAAGGACTTGATGCCGTTCGAGACTGGGATTGTCAGTGAAGAGCTATATCGCTCCAGCCAGTTGTTGTCGAACATCACCGGCGTCCTGGTGCAGCCAAACAAGGCGATTGTCGGCAAGAATGCGTTCGCGCACGAGGCCGGCATTCATCAGCACGGTGTCATCAAGAATCGCATCACCTACGAGATCATGACTCCGGAATCGGTCGGCGTTAAGACCAACAGCCTCGTCCTTGGGAAGCATTCCGGTCGACACGCACTCAACAAGAAATATGAAGAGATGGGCTACGAGCTGTCGCGTGGCGATCTCGACAAAGCCTACAAGCTGTTCACCAAGCTGGCCGATCAGAAAAAGGAGATATTCGAAGAAGATCTGCTCGCCATCCTTCAGGACGGTTTCGCGCAGATTCCGGAGCGGTACAAGCTGAGAGCCGTCCAGGCGACTGCCGGAACGTCAACGCTGGCAACGGCACTGGTCAGCATCCAGGACGTCTCAAGCGATGAGACGAAGACAGATACCGCCTCTGGTGATGGCCCGGTCAATGCGGTCTATGAAGCGATCGATCGAATCACTGGAATGAAGGGCAAGCTTGTCGATTACACGGTGCGGTCGATTACCGGCGGCACCGACGCAGTCGGCGAGGTGTTTGTTCATGTCGAGTTCGATGAGATCTCCTATACGGGCAAGGCAGCGAGCACCGACATCGTGGATGGTAGCGCGCGAGCCTATCTGAACGCTCTTAACAAGGCCATCTATGCGCGTGAACGGAAACAGGCGCTTTCGAGCGCGACAGTCACGGGTTGATGCGACGGGCCGATCGGGCACTGATTCAAACTTATGAAATTCAAGATCACAGTCTTGCCTGGCGATGGCATCGGCGTTGAAGTAACCCGAGAGGCGGTTGCGTGTCTTGAGACCGTTGCCGAACGCTTTGGCCACACCTGCGAATTCACGACCGCTCTGATAGGAGGCGTTGCACTTGACACCAAAGGGGTGCCGTTACCCGCAGAGACGCTCGAGGCGTGTCTGGGCAGCGATGCGGTGCTTCTGGGCGCCGTCGGCGGTCCACAATATGATGCGAACCCGCCGGCACTCAAACCCGAGACGGGATTGCTCGCCCTGCGACGGGGCCTCGGTGTCTTCGCGAATCTCCGTCCTGCATTCCTGCACGACTCGCTGGTTGGTGCGTCGCCAATCAAAGCGGAGATCATCCGCGGAACCGACCTGTTGATTGTCCGTGAGCTTGCTGGCGGTCTTTATTTCGGAGAACCGCGGGGGATCGATGAGCATCGCGGTCTGAATACAATGGTCTACACGGCGCCAGAGGTAGAGCGCGTCGCGAGGGTCGCGTTTGAAATCGCACGAGGCCGAAAGAGGAAAGTCACCTCAGTAGACAAGGCCAACGTCCTTGAAAGCTCGCAACTCTGGCGCAGGGAAGTAACTCGCGTTGCGCGTGATTACCCGGATATTGCACTTGACCACGGCTATGTCGACAGCTGCGCGATGGCGCTTGTCACGCGTCCGCGAAGCTTTGATGTGATCGTGACCGAGAATCTCTTTGGAGACATTCTCAGCGATGAAGCGGCGGTGCTGACCGGTTCGCTGGGAATGCTGCCTTCGGCGAGTATCGGCGGCAAGGTTGATCTCTATGAGCCGGTGCACGGCTCAGCACCTGACATTGCGGGCAAAGGCCTGGCCAATCCGCTTGGAGCAATTGGTTCGGTTGCGATGCTGCTGCGTCATACGTACAAGCTGGAAGCCGAAGCGTCGGCAGTCGAGAGCGCGATCAAGCGCGCGGTCGATGATGGAAACGGGACGCCTGACCTCGCCGGCGTTGCTCACGTCGTGACGACGAGCGAACTGGGAAGCATTGTCCGCCGCAACATTGCAGCTGTCTCAGGTGCTGCCTGAGTTCCAATTGAGCGGTCGGCGGTGAGCGAGTGGGCAGCAATAAGCCCTGTTTATCTTCACATAAGAACAATTGAATGGACTGCGGAGATGAGCTTGCGTATACTGACGCAGTCAAATCGATCAGACGCGACGTATTTTCGGGGGATTTATGTTCACGGCTCTCATATTCAGAGGTACTCCGGTTGTCCTTCCGACGGCGCCCCAAAGCGCGGTCGTGCACACCTGCGCGAGTTCACTCTCTCTGACGAACGTTATTATCAGATCACAGATTATCGCGGTAGCGATTCGACCAAATCAGCTCGCCGCTTCGACGGCCTGAAACACACAGGCCAGGCAGAAATCGAAGACCCCGGCGAGCTGACAAAGCTCGCCGGGGTCTTTAATTTTGATAACCATCAAAATTTCGAGGTGAAATCATTATGAAGATGCGTGGCGCAAGAATTCTTATCGAGGCACTGCGTTGCGAAGGAGTCGAACACATTTTCGGCTACCCCGGCGGCGCTGTTCTACACGTCTACGACGAACTCAACCGGCACTCAGACCGGCTAAAGCACTATCTGGTGAGGCACGAACAGGGCGCTCTCTTTGCCGCCGCGGGCTACGCCCAGGCGACGGGCAAGACTGGAGTCGCGCTGGTGACATCCGGCCCGGGCGGAACGAATGCGGTCACCGGGATCGCCAATGCCTTCATGGACTCGCTTCCGGTGGTGGTCTTTACTGGTCAGGTTCCGACTCATCTCATCGGCAACGACGCGTTTCAGGAAGCTGATCTGACGGGCATTACGCGCTCGTGCACCAAGCACAACTACCTGGTAAAGAACGTCGCCGATCTGGCTCCCACTATCAAAGAAGCGTTTTATGTCGCAAGCAGTGGTCGGCCCGGCCCGGTGCTCGTCGACATGCCCAAGGACATGACGGCACAGGAAGCGGAGTTCTCTTATCCGGAAACGATCTCGATGCGCAGCTACAAGCCCACCTTGCAAGGACACTCCGGACAGGTAAGGCGCGCGGTTGATGCAATGATCAAGGCAAAGCGCCCCGTTTTGTATGTTGGCGGCGGAGCGATTGCCGCGGGCGCTCACGAGGAAGTCAGACAGTTGGCCGAGAAGCTCAATCTTCCGACCACGTGCACGCTCATGGGGCTTGGCGCCTTTCCGGCGAGCCATCCCCTGAGCCTGGGAATGCTCGGGATGCATGGTGGCTATTGGACGAACATGGCCGTCGACAACAGTGACCTGCTGATTTCTGTTGGTGCTCGCTTTGATGATCGCGTGACGGGCAAACTGGATCAGTTTGCGCGCGGAGCGAAGATCATTCATCTCGATATCGACCCGTCGTGTATCGGTAAGAATCTCAAGGCTGATATCCCGCTGGTGGGGGATGCGCGAGTGGTGGTCCGTCAGATGCTGGCCGAGGCAAACAGGCAACTCGAAGCAGGTGTTTGTGTCGCGGATCGACAGCCCTGGTTTGACCAGATCGCATCCTGGAAAAGCGAGCATCCGTTCTTTTGTAACGATGATCCCGACATCATCAAGCCCCAGCGCGTGATCGAAGAACTGCACCGTATTACCAAAGGGAACGCGATCGTCTCGGCGGATGTCGGCCAGCATCAAATGTGGACAGCGCAACTCTATGGATTCGAACGCCCGCGACAATGGCTGAATTCGGGTGGACTCGGCGCAATGGGATATGGATTCCCTGCAGCCATCGGCGCGGCCGTCGCCCGACCTGACGATCTGGTGGTCGCGGTTGTCGGCGATGGCGGATTTCAGATGAGCTCCAATGAACTCGCCACCGTCCGCGAGTACAACATTCCAGTCAAGATACTGATCATCAACAATGGCTTTCTCGGCATGGTCCGTCAGTGGCAGGAACAATTCTACGGCCGCAACTATTCGCACAGCGACCTGCAGGTGGCACCCGACTTTGTCAAACTCGCTGAGGCGTATGACGTCCCCGCATTTCGCGCGACGCGGCCTTCCGAGGTTCACGGCGTGTTAACGGAAGCGCTCAACACACCCGGACCGGTTCTGATGGATATGCGCGTCGCGCGCGAGGAGAATGTCTTTCCGATCGTGCCGGCCGGCGGCGCACTAAAGGAGATGATTCTTTCTTAGGCGGGGTCCGAGCCCGTCGATCGATGATCTCGATCGCGTGCTCAATGCTTGAGCAATCCTATGCGACACACAATTTCAATATTGGTAGAAGACGAATACGGAATGCTGCCGCGAGTGGCGGGGCTCTTTAGCGCACGCGGCTATTCGATCGATACATTGTGCGTTGGCGCCACACTCGAGGAAGGCATCTCGCGCATGACGCTGACCACTCACGGGAACGATCAGGTCATTGAGCAGATCATCAAGCAGTTGCGAAAGCTGGTCAAGGTTATCAAGGTAACCGATCTGACCGAGCGTTCGCATGTCGAACGCGAGATGGTCATGCTGACGGTCAATGCGGAGATGGGGCCGCACCGGCAGGAGGTTCTCAACCTCGTCAATGTCTTTCGCGCCAAGATCGTCGATGTCTCGACCGATGCGTTCATAGTCGAGCTGACCGGGAGCGCCGACAAGGTGCGAGCCTTTATCGATCTCCTGAAACCCATCGGCATCCGCGAGATGGTTCGCACCGGAACCGTCGCCATCACGCGAGTCGCAGCGACGAGAGCGCAGCAATTGAAGGGCAATGAAGAGACATTTTCTCAATTGACCCTCAACGAAAAAGTATAGACCGTCGGGTCTCAGTTGACTGCCGCCACAAATCGGCGCGCATTGATCAACATGTCAGTCCATCCAATTAGTGAGGAGCGAAAAAAATAATGAATATCTTTTACGACAATGACGCGGACCCGAGTGTTCTTGCTGGCAAGCGAATTGCGGTGATTGGCTACGGATCACAGGGATTCGGCCATTCAAATAATCTCAAGGATAGCGGTGCCGATGTCATCGTCGGCCTCAGGTCCGACAGTCCTTCAGTGGCAAAGGCTCAGGCAAATGGACTCGAAGTGCTGCCGGTTGCCGATGCGGCCGAACGCGCCGATGTCATCATGATGTTGACACCCGATGAACTGACTCCCGGAATCTATAAGCGAGAGATCGAACCACACCTGACACCAGGTAAATATCTTGCTGTGGCGCACGGCTTCTCGATTCACTTCAAGAAGATCGTTCCTCCCGCCGGTGTCAATGTCTTCATGGTTGCGCCGAAAGGACCAGGACATCTCGTCAGAAGAGAGTATGAGCGCGGCGCCGGAGTTCCCTGTCTGATCGCGATCTCACAGGACCCGACCGGCGACACGAAACAAGTGGCCCTCGCATATGCGCGCGCCATCGGTGGCACACGCGCCGGAGTCATCGAAACCACCTTTAAAGAGGAAACCGAAACCGATCTCTTCGGTGAGCAGGCCGTCCTTTGCGGCGGGCTGACAGCCCTCATTCAGGCCGGATATGAAACTCTGGTGGAGGCCGGTTACGCGCCCGAAATGGCCTACTTCGAATGTCTACATGAGATGAAGCTGATCGTCGATCTCCTCTACGAAGGTGGAATCTCGAACATGCGCTATTCGATCTCGAATACCGCCGAATACGGCGATCTGACCCGCGGCAATCGAATTATCGGCGAGGAAGTCAAGAAGTCGATGAAGCAGATTCTCTCTGAAATTCAGTCCGGTCAGTTTGCAGATGAGTGGATGGCTGAAGCTGAGTCGGGTAAGCCCAATTTCAACCGTCTCGTCGCCGCCGGAAAGAAGCACGAGATCGAAGAGGTTGGCGGACGCCTTCGCGGCCTCATGCCGTGGCTTTCCGCCAATAAGCTGGTAGATAAGGCGAAGAACTAACCGCAGACGCGGCCTTCGTCCGGATTAAATATTATGTTTGTCGAAATCTACGATACAACTCTTCGCGATGGCGCACAGGGGGAAGGCCTCGCCTATACCGTCGAAGACAAGCTCAAGATCGCTCGATGTCTTGATGAGTTGGGCGTCGCCTTTATTGAAGGCGGCTGGCCAGGCGCCAATCCAAAGGATGTTGACTTTTTTGAACGCGCCCGCAGTCTTGACCTGAAAACCGCAAAGCTGGCTGCATTTGGCAGTACACGGCGCGCCAACTCGATTGCGGCCGACGACGCGATAGTACAGGGCCTGCTCGCAGCAGAGACGCCCGTCGTCACCATTTTTGGCAAGTCCTGGGACTTTCACGTCGACGTCGCCCTGAAGACCACGCTCGAGGAAAATCTGCGGATGATCGGAGACACGCTCAGTCATCTCAAATCCT
>JBDTUW010000154.1:0-8059 GCA_040007555.1 Acidobacteriota bacterium
CTAAAGGCGGGACTACGAACGCAGCTGCCTGACCCTGACCCCTGATCCCTGACCCCTGATCCCTGACCCCTGACCCCTGACCCCTGATCCCTGATCCCTGATCCCTGTGACCACTGCTCACTGACCACTGCTCACAGCAGCGCTTTGAGATAGCCAATATTCTCCGCCACTGCCTGATCGTAATCAGCAGCACTGATCAATCCAGAGCCGTGGTCCTGAATAAACTTCAGGTCTGCCTCGCTAAACTGCATATCGCTCTCTTGCTTCTCTCCCATGACCGATAACGGGGTCCGATCGATCGGCAGTACAAACTCAGCCGTCAGGTGACCCTGATAGTCGATCTCTTTCAGCACTCCCAGCACTTCCGACCAGTCATAGCTGCCTTGCCCTGCGGGGCGACGATTGTTGTCAGCAACGTGGAAGTCCAGCAGCCGATTGCCAACCGCCCGAATCGCTCCCATCGGATCCACTTCTTCAATATTGATGTGGAACGCATCGAGAATTACTCGCAAACCCAAACCCACCTCATCCGCGAGTCGTAGCGCCTGATCGTGCCGGTTGATGAGATACGTCTCGAACCGGTTGAGCGGCTCAACTCCGGGGATGACTCCATTCTCGCCCGCGAATTCGGCCACTTCCTTGAGTCCTTCGACCACCCACGCCCACTCCTCCCCGGGAGATGCGAGCGGTTTTACCTTACCGACCGTCGAAGGGACGATGCAGAACATCTTCCCCTTTATCCCGCGAATCAATGTGATGCAGTCTTTCATGTACTGAATCGTCTCGGCACGAACATTCTTGTCTGGATGAACCAGGTCCCGCCCTTCAGTCATGATCGTTACCGAACCCCAGCACTCGAGCTCGTACTTGTCGAGCAGTCGCCGTACCTCGTCCGCAGTGTAGCGCTCCGGCTCACCACTGATCTCGATCCCGTTGTACCCAAACCGGTGCAGTCGCTCGAGTGTCGTCTCCAGCGGTTCCGGCCTCATCCAGTTGTGCATTGAGAACTTCATCGGTCATCTCCTTCAGATAGTTTGGCAGATAGTTTGGCAGATAGTTTGGCAGTTTGTCTGGCAGTTTGTTTGGCAGTTTGTTGGGCAGACTGTTGGACAAATTAGTTGGGAACTACAGCATCGTTCCTACAGCGTTACACACGCCCGGCATTGAACACCTGCGGGTTGCGCACAAACTCGAGGTCCGGGCGCCCGCCAGCGAGCACCTTCGCCACCTGACCCGCTACTTCGACGCACATCCTTCGATATGCCACATCCGTGATGGTCGCGATATGTGGTGTGATGACCACATTGTCGAAGCGGAACAATGGATGATCCGCTCGCGGTGGCTCGCCACTCATAACATCAAGCCCAGCACCGCCAATTCGCTCTTCCTGAAGAGCCCTGACAAGCGCGTCCTCATCCATGATTTCTCCGCGTGATGTATTGATCAGGATTGCGGTCGGCCGCATCAATGCAATCAACCGCTCGTCGACCAGGCCCATGGTTTCAGGCGTCAGCGCGACACTGATTGATACAATATCCGAAACACGAAACAGTTCGTCCAGCTCTAGATTCGTGAAATTGTCGTTCCGTGAGTTCGCGCTCCAGTAGCAAACATCCATTCCAAACGCCAGTCCCAACTCACCAATGCGATTACCTATCTTTCCCAGACCGACGATTCCGAGCACCTTCCCAAACAATTCCGAGCCGACTGGCAATCGCGATCGCACCTCCCAGTTCCCGGCTTTCACCTCGCGATCAAGAAGCGTCAAACGGCGACCAACAGCCATTGCCAGCATCAAGGCGTGCTCTGCAACCGCGAACTTAGTGCCTTCCGGCGAGAAGATCACGGGCAGCCCGAGCTCAGTCGCCGCAGCGACGTCGATGTTATCGGTGCCAGCGCCACATCGCGCGACACATTTGAGCGGTTCACCAGACTCGAGCGCTGTCCTCTCGATGCGGCCACGCCCTCGCGTCAGAATTGCGGAGGCATCGCGTGCATCCCGCGCCACCGACTCTGCATCAAGTCGCTCAGCTGTGCGCACTTCGCCAACAGCCTCGAGTATTCTCACCGCCTCGTCGTGAAGGCTCTCCAGAAGAAGTATTTTCATGCTACTTGCGCGGGAAAATCGCTCTCATCTGACCGGGATCGGGTCCACCGTAACGCAGGATCACACCATCTCTGCCCGCGACCCAGGCATCGTTGCCCGAGACCGCTACTGCACGCAACGGCGTGGTCGTCCCGCTGATATCCCGCAGCCATGTGCGCCCCCCCGTCGTCGTGCGAAGAACAATCCCATTGAGGCCCACTACCACTGCCCTGCGCAGACCGAGCGCCCTGACGCCAAGAAGATTACTCGGGACACCACTGATCTGGACGATCCAATTCTCGCCGCCATCGGAGGTATGCAGGATCAAACCATCGTCGCCAACCGCCCATCCATTCTTCGCATCGGCGAAAGCAACATTGTAGAGCCAGCGCCGGGTTCCGCTCTCCTGTCTGGTCCAGGACGCGCCACCATCGGTGGTTCTCAGGATGACTCCGGCTTCTCCTGCCGCCCAGCCAATGCGGCCGTTAAGAAAGCCGATCGTTTCAAGCCAGAACCTGGTATTTGAGGTTTGCGGGTTCCAGTTCTCGCCGCCATCGTTCGAGTGCCAGATCAGCCCGCCTTCACCCGCTATCCACCCCTTCGTCCCGGCGAAAACGATTCCGTGCAAGCTGAAATCCGTGTTACTGGGTTTCTTCTGCCATTCGACACCGCCGTTCGAGGTCGTGATGATTGTCCCGCGCTCACCGACGGCCCAGCCATGATCTGAATCAAGAAAATAGACCGATCTCAAGTTGGCGGTGGTGTTCGACGTTTGTTTCTTCCATGCCTTACCACCGTCTGTGGTCGTCAGAATAGTCCCATTTGCGCCGACCGCCCAGCCGCGTTGTTCGTCAATGAAATGCAACGCGTTGAACATCTCCGTCGGTCCCACCGTTTGCGGCTTCCAGGTTTCCCCACCGTCGGTTGTCGCGAGTATCGCACCGCCCTCGCCTGCCGCCCAACCCTTCTGCGCATCCACAAAGTTCAGGGCATTGAGGAGCTGCGAACTATTCGACAGTTGCGCACTCCACGAAACACCGGCATCTGCGGTGCGCAGGATCGATCCATCCGCCCCGGCAACCCACCCGTGAGTTTCATCCACAAACGAAACCGAATAGAAATGGCTTGACGAGTTGCTGGTTTGAGCCGACCAGGTAACTCCCGCATCACCGCTCGAAACAATCGTCCCGCCGAGACCAGCGAGCCAGAACCGGCCCTTTGGAGAGGCACATACCGCGAGCAGATTTCCAGAGGCAACGCCTGGATGTGCTCTCCAGGTGGTCCCTCCATCCGATGTGCTTGCCAGTGCGCCCTCAGCTCCAGCGATCACGCCATGTTGCTCGTCGCTGAACGCAACGGCGTAAAGGTGTCGCGTAGTGCCGCTTGTCTGCCTGATCCACGAGACTCCTCCATCGGTTGTCCTGAGGACGAGTCCCTCGACTCCAACCGTCCATCCGCGCTTTTCATCAATAAAATGAACAGCGAATAGATGCTCGCGAGTTACGCTTCGCATTTCGCCCCAGGTCTCACCCCCATCCTGAGATGAGAGCAACACGCCTCGAGCGCCGACCGCCCAGAAGCGGCGACCACGCAACGCCAGTCCATAAAGCGGCGTATGTACGAGCCTCCTCACGGCAAGCCAGTTCAACCCTCCATCCACCGTGCGGAGGATAGTGCCGTCACGGCCGACTGCGACGCCGCGCTCGCCATCCTCAAACCTGATCGCGTAGAGAGGATTCCCCTGAGGTCGCGGGTTCTGCCAGCGCCAGGACCCGATCTGCACCGAGCCGTTCGCACCGAAGCCCGCCATCATCAGCAGGACGGGCAGCAATACCGGAAGTGAGCTGTTCAACTTCATGACCCTTGAAGGATACGGAACAAAGCTGAAAAACGAAACCGGGGTCGAGCAGATATCCGGGCGTAGGGGCGGGGCTTGGCTTGTCCCCGCCCGGCACGGCCCGCGGCTTTCGACGGCAGGCAGGTGATCCCGTCCCTCGGGAGACGCTGCTCTCCGGGCGGGGCCAAGCCCCGCCCCAGCGCGGTTTGGGTTTCGTTTTCTGCGATTCTTCCGTATTCTCTTCGTCTCAGACCCAGACCAACCCCCGGAGACTGACATGAAGAGACTGCACACACTCGCATTCCTGCTGATACTCATGACCACCTTGTTTGCGGCGTCGGCACTGGCGCGCGAGGTGAAGCTCGCTCGCTACCCGCACTACCAACAGGGCCGGGTCGTTTTCACCTATCTCGGCGATATCTGGACGGCTGACGAAACGGGAGGGAACGTCAAACGGCTGACAGTTCATAAGGCGCGTGACGTTTTTCCGCGGTTTTCGCCGGATGGCAAGTGGATCGCCTTTTCGAGCGATCGGCAGGGCAATCTCGATGTCTTCATCATTCCGGTTGAGGGCGGGATAGCGAAGCAACTGACGTTTCACTCGGCTGACGATACCGTGCTTGGGTGGTCACCCGATTCGAAAACCGTGCTCTTTGCCGCTCAACGTGGCGAAGATTTCATGGGCAAACTCTACACAGTAGGCGTTGACGATTCGCGTGAACGCTCCACCGGCGCAGATATGGGTGTCTGGGCGTCATTCTCCCCCGATGGACTCAAACTTGCCATCAATCGAAAATCACAAGTCTACTGGCGCAAGTACTATCGCGGCTCCTATCAAAGTGATGTCACGGTCATGGACATCGGGACCAGGAAATTTACGGATGTTGTGACTTTCGAGGGGATGGACGCGTGGCCGATGTGGAGTCGTGACGGGAATATTTATTTTGTGAGTGATCGCGAAGGTGGGGGGCTTGCGAACATCTGGCGCGTCGCGGAGAGTGGGGGCAAGGCTGAACGCATCACGAGTTTTCCAAGTGGCGAAGTGCGTTGGCCCGCAATCAGCGCTGACGGCAAGACGATCGTTTTCGAGCATGACTTCGGTCTCTGGAAGCTCGACACCGCGAGTCGGAAGAGCACACCAATCAAGCTCAATATCGACGCCGAAACTCAGGAGAATGTTGCGGAGATTCGCGATTTCAATTCTCAATTGGACGATTACGACCTCGCGCCGTCTGGTCGCCGCATCGCCTTCTCAATCCATGGCGAGATATTTACCGCGCCCGTTGATGAAGGCGACCTTCGGCAGATAACTTCGAGCGCCGCGCGGGACAACGACCCTCAATACTCACCCGATGGCAAGTGGATCGCTTTCACCTCCGATCAAAGCGGTCGAGAAGAGATATACGTCGCTCCCGCCGATGGGTCGGGCGAGCCTCGCAAGTTGACAGAGATCGACACGCTCAAGCTCGCGCTCAGCTGGTCACCCGACGGAAAGGATATTGCATTTACTTCGTCGGACATGCGACTGAGGAAATACAACCTTGAAAGCCGCCAGACCGTCGAGCTCCTTCAATCACGTTTTGGCAATATCGGCGGCCCCGTCTGGTCTCCCGACGGCAAGTGGATCGCATACAACAGAGCCGACGAAAGCCGAACAAACGATATCTACCTCATTCCCTCAGCGGGCGGTGAAGAACGAAAGGCGACGTTTGATGCAGCGAATGATGGGAATCCACGATTCTCGCCCGATGGCCGGAAGCTCTACTTTGTGCGCAGCGATGGTGGTGGCGGAGGCGGTGGTGGTGGACAGCAGCCCTCCGCGCAGATTTTTTCGATGACTCTCGAGAAGCAGGAACGTGATCCCGATGATCCGGATGAACGCCCTGAGGCAGGTGATCCATCGGACGCTCCTGATGGCGCGGCCAGACGCGCTGCACCACCGCGCAATCAGCCGCCTCGCGAAATACAGATCGACTGGAGTGGGCTCAAACGGAGAACCCGTCAGGTTACCCGAATGCCATTCGCCGTCTTCAACTACGCGATCGCGCCCGATAGCCGCACCATCGTCTTTCTTACGACAGAGCCGGCAACAGTGCGCACGATTCCCGTCGTCTACTCGATCCAGGAGGATGGCCGTCGTCTGACTCGAATCACCGCAGGGGCCATTCCAGAAGGTGGTGACGAGGGCGGCGGAGGCGGTCGCTTTGGCGGCGGCGGTCTCGGCGACTTCAGTTTTTCACGTGATGGAAGAACTCTATTCTTCCGCGAAGGCCGTTCGGTTTATTCGCTTTCACTTGCGGGCGGTGCTCCTCCGGCAATCGCTGCGACGGCAGGTGGGCGCGGCGAAGGACCACGCCGTCGAATCAGTTTTGTGGCAAAGGTAAAAGTCGACAACTCAACCGAGTGGGCAGAAATGTTCGATGACGCATGGCGGACGATGAAATATCGCTTCTATGATCCGGCGATGCACGCGAAGGACTGGGACGCAATGCGTGCCAAGTATCAACCGCTGGTCGAGTTCGTGGGTGAGCGCCAGGAGCTGCTTAACATCATCAACGAGATGATCGGCGAACTTAACGCTTCGCATACTGGCGCCGCGCCTCCTCCCGGTGGACGAGGTGGAGGAGTGTCGACCTCGCATCTTGGGGTCGAACTCGAATCGGACGACGCCGCCCCTCGCTATCGTGTGACGCATGTCTACGAGGCAGGACCGGCCGACAAGGACTGGGTACGGCTAAAGGTAGGGGACTATCTGATTGCCATCGATGGGCAAGCAGTCAAGGCAGGAGACAATTACTGGGCGCTGCTCAACAATCGGCTCAACCGTAGAGTGACACTCACCGTCAACCGCGAGCCCAAAGCGGAAGGCGCCTGGCAGACAAGGCTGGAGCCGATATCGAGCGCTGCCTATAGTCAGTTGCGCTACGAGCGCTGGGTTACAAACCGCCGCGAGATGGTCGACAAACTTTCGAACGGTCGCGTTGGGTATCTCCACATCCAGGCGATGAATCCGCCCTCGCTGAGACGCTTTGAGAAGGAGATCCGGGAATATCGGAACAAAGAAGCGATGATCATCGATCAGCGTTTCAATGGCGGCGGGAACATCGAGCAGGAGTTGCTCGCGATACTGGTTCAGCGGCAATACCAGATCTGGCAGCCACGAGGCACGGAAGCAACTGGACGCCCATTTGCGGGCTTCTTTGGACCAAAGGTAGTCTTACAGAACTGGCGCTCAGCATCGAACGCTGAGATGTTCCCGGCTGGATTCCGTCAACTGGGTCTTGGAAAGGTGATCGGAACGCCGACAATGGGAGCCGTCATCGGAACGGGCAGCTACTCGCTCATCGATGGTTCCACTGTCAGAACGCCGGGAGTTGGTGTCTTTCTCGCAGATCAGAAACGGACGAATATGGAGAACTATGGAGTTCAACCGGACATCCTGATTGAGAACACGCCAGAAGATAACCTCGCCGGACGAGACCGTCAGGTCGAAACTGCAGTTCAGCAACTGCTCAAGGAACTTGGCCAGAAGGGCGGAGCCCCGGCACGACCTTAGATTTTCGATTTTAGATTTTGGATTGTGGATTGAAGACAGGAGATTTCTGATTTTGGATAATTTTGGATTTTAGATTTTGGGAATTTTGGGATTTGGATTGAAGACAGAGCGAGTCCCGACCTCCTTCAATCTAAAACCCAAAATCATCAATCGGGTCTGGCTCTTCAATCCAAAATCTAAAATCCAAAATCAAAATGGCTGAGCAGATCGAAGACACTTCGTTCTGCTCAGCCATATGCTTCTGGAGCCTTCAGCAAATCGCGGTGATTTGCTTAGAAGGGCCAGCGAAAACGACCATTATTGTTATTGCGTGAGTTGGATACCTTCCGCTGGTGGTAAATATAGCCACCTGCAGCTCCGATACCGGCGCCTATGATCGCGCCCTTCTTGCCACCGATCAGCGCCCCACCACCTGCGCCAATGGCTGCACCGATACCCACTCTCCTCACCGTCTTCCCGGCTGTATCCTCACGATCACGGCCGTACCGACCGTCGCGATCGTAACGATCATCCTGATCGTAGCGATTCTCGAAACGATTGTTATCATAGGCAACGTTGTTGTAACGAACATTGCTGTAAC
>JBDTUW010000155.1:0-8014 GCA_040007555.1 Acidobacteriota bacterium
GGGCAGGGACAAGCCCCGCCCCTACGGCCTTCGCGTGAGTCTTCCTGTTCTCCAACCGGCACCGTCAATGTCGAACCGTTCACTTCCGTGAAAGACAAATGTTTGACGATGATCCGCGATCCCAAGGGATCAGATACTTGACTCCCGGGACTTCGCCGTCAGGCGCGTGACAAAGGCGATGATCAGCTTTGACACCTCTTCGTCCTCGCCCATCTTTGCCCAGATCGTCCGGTGATCGCGATTCGCGATCTGTTTGACCTCGACATCTCGGCACCGGGCCTCCCTCATTGCCTTGGCCATTTCCTCGTTCTGCTCGCGCCTCCAGGGGTCGTCTCCATCCGCGTAAAGAAGCAGCATTGGCGGAGCGGCCTTGCTTACATATCGCGAGGGCGACGCCTCGAGCCATGTTGAACGTTCGATTCCCCAGACTGTCTTTGGACGCTCAGGCGCAACTCGCTCGACATAATAGAACGCACTCACTGGAACCACGCCGCGAATTGCCTGCGGTGTCAGCTTGTGCGCACCCAGGTATCGCTTGTCGAGGGCGAGAAGCGCTGCGAGATATGCCCCGGCCGAGTGTCCGATGACAAAGACTGATTCGGGATCGCCACCATACTCGCCGATATGCTTCCTCACCCACGCAAAGGCTGCGGCGGCATCCTCGACATGCGCAGGATGAGAGACGGAGGGTGACAGTCTATAATTGATGACCGCAGTGCCAATACCAGCAGCTGCAAAACGGCGTCCGACAAAGGCATGCCCACTCTTCTCGCCCGTGGTTAATGCGCCGCCATATATCGAGACTATTACCGGAAAGTTCCGCCGACCCTCCGGGAGATACAGGTCGAGCTTGTCCCGCCCTTCGGGATAGTCAGCCGCGCCAACATAGTCGACATCCTTGATCACGCGAACGGCGGGCGCTGGGGGCTGCGTTGCCGTTTGCGAAGAATGCCCGACAGTCAAACAAATCGCGCTGAGAAGATAAATGACGTGCATCAAGAAGGACTCCCGTTAGTCTTTTGCCCGTTGATCATCAGAGCCACAAGCGAAGTTGGAAGCTTCGTCGGTACTACCGCTTCCTTTGTACTTTGCCACCTGTGGGTACGGGCAAAGCGGGCGGGTGCGCAGAGTTGCGGCTTTGGGGTCTGCGCCCTGGCGCCTCGAGGCCACTACCTTCTCGGGCGCGATTCCCTCTTCGACCCAGCGTTCCAGTGCTTTGGTCAGGTCATTCTGGGCGTCACCCTGCTGCGGGGTCACCTGCGCACCGAAGGTATTTGGTCCAGGTCCGCCGGCGCAATGCTGCAGGCCCGGTACCATAAACAGCCGAACGAACTCGTCTGTTTGGCGCTGCCCCATCGCTGACGCGACACTCTTAACGTAGTTGATCGTGTTTACCGGGGGCAGCGCGGCATCGTTCCACCCGTGATAGAGAATCAGTTTTCCGCCGCGCGCCTTGAACGCCTTCAGATTCGGGTCGATGGCGTCGAGAGTCGGGGCAAGCCGCTGCTCCGCGAGCTTTCCATCTTTGTCCAGATCGAATGTCTGGAAATCCCATTCGGGATTGCCGTGCACCATGTATCGGAACGCTTGAGTAGCGAAGAAGAACTGCGCCCCGGTTTTCGGTGCAGCACCCGTAATCCAGCCCGACCATCCACCCTGTCCGGTTTCGCCGCCGGGAAGAAAGCCAGCGGTTACCTGCTGGCCCATGGAGGTGCGCGGTCCGGAATATACCTTCCGAAGCGCGGCGATTTGCTTTTCGGTGAGGCAGCTATCGGACTCTGCGCCCTTGCAGAGAAGGACAACCGGGTCGAAGCGGCATTTTGTAGGATCGTCGATAACGCCATCGCTCACACCATCTCGGCCATCGCACGCAGCCAGAGCCGCTGCCTCAATCGCCTTCAGCTTGATTGCTGGGATATAACTACCCGGGTCCTTCAGTGTTACCTGAAGATTCCAGGCGAAGCCCGTCAGAATCTTTGAGAACGAATTGGCCGGAGCTCCAGCGATGATGCCATCGTAGTCGCTCGGATATCGCTGAGCCTCCATTAACGCCTGACGGCCGCCGTTCGAGCAACTGCTGAAATAGGAACGCTTGGGACCGGAGCCATAGTAGCTGGCGACAATGAGCTTTGCCTTTTCCGTCATTTCGTGAATTGCGCGATGGCCGAAGTCGACAAGTTTTTCAGGATGTCCCAGTGCCCATGATGCATCGCCGGTCGAATGACCGGTGTCGGTTGATGCGGACGCATATCCGCGCGTCAGCGCAGCCGCAAGTCCCGGGTATGATATCGATCCGGCAAAGCCCCCATTTCCGATCCCGTGAAACTTTCCGTTCCAGTCGGAAGCGGGCATCCAGACCTCGAATTTGATCTCTGAATCTGCCGTCGGTTTGATAATGCCTGCCACGCGACAGAACATAGGGAGGTCGCGTAACGCCGTCGCGCTACCAGGCGGCGTGAGACTTCCCGACGAAACGACTTCCGCGGTTGTGACGGTGGTGTTTGTGAGCTTGGCTCGCACCAGGCCCTCGCAGGTTCCTGCCGTAACCGGTATTGAGTAGAGCAGGAACATCGCGGCAAGCAGAAGCGATGGCAGAAGCGATGGCAGAAGCGATGGCAGAAGCGAGAGAAATGTTCTCGAGCGAACTCGTGTTGAGGACTGCTGCATGACGGGTCTCCCTTCAAAAGGTAGTTCATTTCGGTGCGTTCACAGCCCTCGACCGTGTGTCAGACTAATCGCTAATCTTGTGAGCTGCAGATGATGGACGTTAGACAGCGCGATTGTAGGGCAAGAAACGCGCTTTATCAAAAGGCGCGCAGCGGTGGGGTGATGGTTCTGCTCCTCCGCATTTTGTTGCCAGTTCCACACCATCTAACGACTCATCGATTGAGTTTTTGCTTCTCAGGAGTGAATATTAGGGCCCTGACGCTTGAGACGCTGCACCCTCATCCTACCAGAGACGTAGAGGCCAGCAGACGTAGAGGGCCTACACGAGTACCTGGGTGGTCTGACGCACGATAGACGACGGCGATTGAAAAACGAAAGGCATCAAATTGATGAAAGACCAGTCGAGCGAAGCCAGATTTGCGAGCAGCCTCCTTTTGATGGCATTGGCAATAATTTGCCCAGCGTGTTCAGGCTCCGAAAAGCCGAGCACAGTCACACCCAGTCCGACGGCAGTATCTGCAAATAAGAATATTGAGCGGGAGATGGCGCCAGTCATAGCCCAACGCATGAAAGAGCTGTACGTCCCCGGCACCATCGTTGGAGTGTGGGCGAAAGGCTACGAACCATGGGTAGCTGCCTACGGCGTGGCTGATCTTGCCACGGGACGGGCCCTCAAACTTGAGGATGCGGTGCGCATCGGCAGCATCACCAAGACGTTTACCGGCACGGTCGTCCTTCAGCTGGTCGACGAGGGGAAGGTCGGGCTCGACGAACCAGTCGGGAAGTATCTGACGGGAGTTCCCAATGGACAGAATATTACGGTCCGACAGCTTGGTGACATGAGCAGCGGTCTTTACAACTATAGTGAGGATAAGACCTTTCAAAAGAACTTAGAGACCAGTCCGCGACGGGCGTGGAAGACGGACGAACTTCTGCCGATTGCTTTCAAGCATCCGCCGTACTTCGCGCCGGGCAAGGGGTTTCACTATTCAAATACCAACACCTTTCTGTTGGGTAAGATAATTGAGAAGGTAACCGGAAGCACGTTGCACGACGAGATATCCCGACGCATTATCGCGCCGCTGAATTTGAAGCGGACAGTCTTTGCTCTTGACGGTGCAATGCCGGATCCGCATTCCCATGGATATCTCTACGATGACGATATCAAGCCGCCCAAACTTCCAGAGGACATCACCGATTGGAACCCATCCTGGGGCTGGGCCGCGGGAGCAATCGTTTCAACACTGGAGGACGTACGGGTCTATGCGAAAGCCCTGGGAACCGGCAGCCTCGTAAGTGCGAAGTCACAAGTGGAGCGGCAGAAGTGGGCGAATCAGCCAGGCCCGCCCGATCCTCGGTGGAAGGACTTGCCAAGCTCTTACGGTTTCGCGATGTTCAGCATCGGCGGCTTCCTCGGGCACAACGGAGGCATCCCCGGGTTCCAGAGTTTCATGGGCTACAACCCTGAGACCGAGGCGACCGTGCTCATCTTCTGTAACCTGCAGAACAGTCCTGATGGTGTGACGCCCGCTGATGATTTTGCACTCCGCATCATTTCAGCGATGCGGGAGAAGTGAGAACACGTCGGTAACGGTAGACTCACAAGGGAGTCAGCCTGCTTCGCTGCCTGTGCGAGGCATGCGCAGCAGCGCAGAGTTCGTAGTCCCGCCTTAGGCGGAATGGTCCGGAATCGCAGCATTCCGCCTAAGGCGGGACTACGAACGGTATTGCCCCCCGCGAAAAATGGCCAAACTCCAAACCGCCGCTTCCGCGACGAAGAAAACGTCCAAACTCGAGCGCACCAATTCCTGGCCCCAAGGCTGCTTTGCTGCTGTGGCGAACAGGCTGATGCCCGAAATCGCGCATCCGACGGATTTTCCGGCGATGGACCTTTTCGTTGGTCAAGTCAGCAGCTTGCACCGCGAGGACGTCAGCTTTGTCGAATTGATGGTGGCACGGAAAAGACGTCGGCAGTCTGGGCCTCTCCTCAAAACATCATGGAGTGAATCCAAGTTCCGCATATATTTCCAGCAGCGAGTTTTGGAACGCGTCCGGCGAAAACCTTCGTTCAAACTCTTCCCGAGCTCGCCGGGCAAGACGCTCTCTAAGAGGCTGATCCGTCAACAGACGTTGTAATGCGTGCGTGAGTTCAGCAACATCTCCAGGCGCCACCAGGAGCGCACTGTCTTCGTGGACGACATCCTCAGGTATCCCATCGACATCCGTCGCAACGACAGCCACTCCGCATTGCATTGCTTCGATCATGGAGACCGAAGCGCTACCCTCTTCGAGCGAAGGGAGGACAAAAATATCAGCTTTCCTGAGATGCAGGAATGGCTCGTCCACTCTGCCCTCGATCCTGGTTTCGGAACCAAGGCCCAACTCTCTTGCCATGCGTCGGTGCAAAGCAAGCAACGGACCGGGTCCGATCAACAGTGCCCGGAACGGGACGCCGGCGGCACGCAGATGCGCCAGAGCTCGCAGGAGGAAGTGAATACCCTTCCTTGGATCGTGTCGCGACACGGCAACAATCAATGGGGCATCGGTTGCGGCTCTTTTTGCAGGATCCGGTTCCTCGCGATTGAGGAATGCGGTCTCTGATGAGTATCGGGTCACCCGGATATTTTCACTCTCGGCGTAGCCCTGTAGTAGCGACTGGCGCACCGACTCATAGTTGACGAGGACCAAAGATGCCTGGGCATACGCCCGACGCTCACACGGAGTGACCGCCAGTCGCGTCCAGAGGCATTCGATGCGGTTCTGCAACCGGAGCAGTTTTCCATGCGCTGAGGTAACAGCCGCGAGTCTCGCTTGGGCCTCTCGCTCATAAGTGTCGAAGGCGCTCACAAGGTAAGTGCCATAAATACCGGCGCGGCTCAGCTTTCGGTAGGCGATTGAGCCACCGTAGGAGGCCGGTCCAATCCCGTGAATGAGAAATGGTTGCTTGTCCGCCGCCAGGAATCGGATGAGGGCTCTTGCCACAAACGGGCCATTGGCAGGTACGGCTATTGCGCGCAACGGGCGGAACGGCGTCCATACTCGATGAACAATGCCGAAATCCGTTCCGAGGGTGCCGCGATCTGAACTTGCGCAGAAAAAGTGAGGTTCAAATCCTCCCTCTATTGCAGCACGAGCGTGCGCCCGCGCATAGCTAGCCTCGCCGCCGACGCCTTTGAGGACATCTCTGCAGGTGAAGACAACTTTCTTAGGCATTTGTGCAGTCTAGTGCAGAAGAACTCACAGGGCTTCAACGCCTCATCTCAGCAGGTTCCATGCGGTAGACTTCCCTTCCGTCCACGACCGTCAGCACCGCCTCAATGTCTTTGACCTCGTCTTCGGGACAGGAAACGAAATCACTGGTGATGACGACGAGATGGGCGAGCTTGCCCGGTTCGAGCGAACCCTTCACCTTCTCTTCAAACGAAGGGTGCCTGCAGCGCGCTGATCAGCCTGAGGACCAATCGCCATTGCTGTCCGGCTCGATCTTGAACTCGACATGAAGCTCAAAATCGTAATAGCTCGACAAACCTCCGCCCGCGAAGTTGCCGATATCCGCCGCCAGAAACGGAACCCAGAAGGCGAGAAGGCTCTCCTCGAGCTTGTGGCCTTTCGAAACTAGAAAAATCGCAAACCTCCAACCCGGTCGAGAACGCGGCCCGATGCCGTCTGTCCGAACGAGTAGGCAAGCCGAAAGGCGATGATGAGCAGTGCAAAATCAGCGTTGCTCCACTGGTATTCGGTTTTGATGTAGGGCACGAGAACACTCAGCATCTGACGATCAATATAGTTGATCACGGTCGACAGAAAGAGTAGACCGCCAATGTACCAGCGGAGATGTCTGAGCGGCGACAAGTTCCTTTGCGGTGTCTCGACCAAAGTGGGGGCTGGCATTTCATGGTCTCACGTCGACCTAGGAACGGGGAGCAGCGTCTCGTCGAGAGTCTTCTTTCGACTCGCTTCAGGCAGGTCAAGGAAAATCGCGCTTGCCAATGCCACTTTAGGAGATCAAGTAGCGAATCAAGCCTTTGTAGCTCCTCTGCCTACTTCGCCCTCACCCGCCCGATACCGAATTGATCGCCGGTTCGAATCGGCTGATCGTTGTTGAAATCGATTTCCAGCAGTTTTTCACTGTGAACGTCCACGTCGTGCTCGTCCTTGAGACCCGTTACCATCCTGCGCGTCTTGACGTCAATCACCTCGCCGGTTGAGGGATAGGCATAGCGGCCATCGATGCTGAACGTGATCCACCCGGGTTGCTCGCGATTGACCTGAATACTCGCGACCTGCTTCGGTGGCATGACGGTCGCGTCAAAGATGTGCAGCTTTTGATTGAACGCATCACAGACCCATATCTCCTTCTCGTCTGGTGTCAGCGCGACGCCATGACTGGGGCAGCCATGGCGCTTCACGGGACCCTGCGTGTAGCCATGGACTTCAAGCCGATAAAGCATCTTCCCGGTGCGTAGGTCTCCGATCTCAAATCCAAGAAGTTCGTTGACATTGACAAAGCAGAGTGTCTGCCTGCCATTGATGGTCAGGGGACGAATGACATTGCTGAACGGCCCGACGGGTTTCGTCAGCGAGTGATCCGAGGTGTTCGCGACGTTGAGCCAGGGCGATTTCAGACCGGCCAGGTAAACCTGCTTCCCATCCGGGCCAAAGACGGTGTTGTGCGAGCCCGATTTCGTTTCCAGTTTTTTGATTACGTCGCCGCTCAGCGCATCGACGACGTGCCAGTGATCCTTCTCAAGTGATGGCAGGTAGATCACTTTGCCGTCAGGTGAGAGTGCCATGCGATCAGTGCCGCCCTCGTATGATTTTTCCCATAGAATCTTCTCGGTCAGCAGATCAATCGATGTCAGTGTCTGGGTGGTACTAATCCAGATTCGCTTTGTCACGGCGCTCGCGACGATGCCTTTGACATTGAGCGGTTTACCGCTTGCGTCGAGGCCACCAGTTGGAATTCGCTTGACGAACCGGTGCCCGTTGTCGATGTCAAATACCAGCAATCCGTGGCCGCCGTGTTGGAGATAGTCGCGAATGCCGGGTGCAGCAACATAGAGCAACCGTCGCTCGCGGACTGCCGCGTCGGCCGGCTTCTTCGTACGTTCATTGACCGCGCCGGCAAGTACAACAACCAGAAGGCCGATCATAATCACGTACGACAACCTGAGAAGACTCATAAGAACCCTTTTCTCCGAGAGCTGATTTTACGTTGTGGCCGTGGGACCCCGGCGCTGATACTACCCCAGACTGCTGGCCAGTTCGAAGCGAAGCGTGACGATTCAGGATCTGATGCCCGGTACGCTCCCTCGGCGGAAGTATCGGTCCTTGCGCAGAGTGCTCC
>JBDTUW010000156.1:0-8009 GCA_040007555.1 Acidobacteriota bacterium
GATAAACACGAGCGGCCATCGAAAAGGCATTGTCGCCAAGGTCAACCGCCTCATTACAGGTGATGAGGATCCGCAGTAGACCTCGTCCGAGAAACTGTCTGATTCGTGCCTGATCGCCTTTGGAGTAAACGGTTGTGTGCTAGAATCCGTTAGCCCGTCCCCAGTTGATGTCGATAACGACGGTTTGTTTTTCGATGATCCTGCTTCCGAGTAGCGCCCGGGCAGCCTTTCCTGCAATGATCGGCGTAGCCGCGCGTTTTTTGTAGTTGACGATTGAATTATGGGGTCGGAGCAGCGGTCAGGGGAGTGAGATGTTGAGGAAGACGCATTACTGCGCGATGGTCGTGGCGCTCGTCGTGCTTTGCCTATGCGCCATTCCATCGTTCAGCGGGCAAGATCCTAAACCGGCAGAATCCAAACCAGCCGAGTCCAAACCAACCGAGCCTACACAGACAGAGCCCCGGCAGACAAACCCAAAGACAGACCCAAAGGCCGAGCCAGAGCAGACGGAGCCCAGACAGACTGAGGCAAAACCAGGTGCGCCCGAAACGCAGGTGTCGCCCACCGCTCCTCCGGCGCAGGACCCGCCTGCGACGAACACACCAGCGCCCCCTCGGCAACAACAGCCCCAGGATCAGCCTCCCGTCGTCAAGGAACGTACTGAAGTGGTGACGTTGACAGTCACCGTCACTGATCCCTACAACCGGCTTGTGACCGGACTCGACAAGCACAATTTCTCCGTCTTTGAGGACAAGATCAAACAACCAATCGAATTCTTTGCAGACGAAGATGTTCCGGTCAGCCTGGGAATAATTTTCGACGTTTCGGGAAGTATGAAGGGCAAAGTCGACCGCGCTCGCGAAGCCCTCAAGGCCTTTATCCAGGCGAGCCACGACAACGACGACTTCTTCCTCGTCGGCTTCAACCAGCGCGCCAACCTTCTCGCAGAGTTTACGGACGGCGATTCCCTGCTCAACAAACTGACTTTCGTCGATACCCGCGGCCAGACAGCGCTTTATGACGCCGCGTACCTCGGCATTGAAAAGGTTAAACAGGGACGACACACAAAACGAGCCCTGCTGCTGATTTCAGATGGCCAGGACAATTCATCCCGCTACTCCTACGGTGAACTCCGCAAGCTTCTTAAGGAAGCGGATGTGCAGATTTACTGTATCGGGATCGTTGAACTGGGAGGTGGCTCGGGTGGGTCGCTGGACCTACAGGGTCAATCAATTCTCGAAGAGATGAGCCAGGTCACTGGCGGCAAGGCATTCTTTCCGCGATCTGCTGCCGAGCTGGAAGATGCAACCACGCGTATCGCCATTGAATTGCGGCGCCAGTACAGCATCGGATACATTCCCACCAACGTCAAACGCGACAGCCGCTGGCACAAAATCAAGGTGGAGGTCAAACCTCCTCGCGGATTGCCAAAGCTTAGTGTCAGGACCAAGGACGGCTACTACGCGGTCCCGTAGGAAAGTCCGCCAGATCGCTTATCCTGAATCGCTTATTCAACGTCCGTTTCGACCGCTTTTCGTTTGCGGCCCCCTTTGGGTTTCTTTTCCTTGGCAAAGCTCGCGACGGCTTCTTCTTCGTTAGGGTGGGACGAGATCAGGCTGAGCAACTGAGTGATGCTCAGAGCTCCGTAGACACGATCGGTCAGACCGACCAGCTTTAACTCTCCGCCAGCATCCTTCACCTTGTTATACGCCCGCACAATCTCGCCGATCCCCATGCTATCGATGATCGGAACTTCCTTGAGATTGAGCAGGACATGTTCGCTCCCCGCACTCAGAACCTTCTCGACGAGCATCTGCAACTGGAAGCCGCCCTGCCCTTTGATAAACTTGCCGCGCAGGTCGACCGACGCGATCGTGCCAATATGGTGAATTCCAATGGTCAACATAGTTCGGGAGATTTCTCTGGATTTCGATTGCGGAGCGTGAATAGTAACCGCAGGACGCCTGATCGCTCAAGTCTCGTCGGCGGGATTCTCATATCCGATCGAGATACAATTGCATTCTACATGACAAGGTCCGAACTTACCATTCGCAGTTTTACTTTGTTTCCCTTAGTTCGAATTTCTTAGGCTGCTTTGACCTCCTCTCAAGATAGCCTGGATTGAGTGCTAGTCTTTTTGAGGTATGGGGTGCTTTGTCATCCGCTGGCACACATCCGGGTTTCGGGCCGGCCTCCCTTCGCTGCGGCCGTTGGCACGGTAGTCTATATAAGGAACAAAGAAGAAGAAAAAGCTCGTCGCAGTTCAGTCTCGGGACGATAGACGAAAACCGGCTAGACAGTTCGTTGGCGCGCAAGTGCTCCGTGGAACCCGACCGAAGTCTGTGATAAGAATGAGCCATGGTGACCATTAACGACATTGTCGCAGCTCGCACGAGGATTGCGGGCAAAGCTCATAGGACTCCGGTCATGACCTCGCGCCAGTTTAACGACGCCGCCGGGTGCGAGGTCTTCTTCAAGTGTGAGAACCTCCAACGCGCAGGCTCTTTCAAGTTTCGCGGAGCGTACAACAAGCTGTCCTCCCTGACTGAGGAAGGCCGTCGGCCGGGTGTCCTGGCGTATTCATCGGGCAACCACGCCCAGGCGGTCGCGCTCTCTGCCCGCCTCTTTGGGATTCCGGCCGTGATCGTCATGCCCGAGGATGCGCCACGCGCTAAAGTCGCCGCCACTCGTGCATATGGCGCCGAGGTCATCTTCTATGACCGCTACCGCGAAAGCCGCGAGCAGACTGGTGAGCGCATTTGCCGGGAGAGGGGGATGACCCTCGTCCCGCCCTTCGACGACGAATTGATTATGGCGGGGCAAGGGACGGCTACGCTCGAACTGCTCGAGGACGTGGCGAATCTCGATTTCCTCCTCACGCCCTGCAGCGGCTGCGGCCTGCTGGCGGGTTCGGCGATCGCCGCAAAGAGCGTGCGATCAGCGATTCGCATCTTTGGTGTCGAGCCTGAGGCGGGCAACGACACCTGGCTTTCGTTCCAAAAAGGCGAGCGCGTCGAGATCCCCATTCCTCATACAATTGCTGACGGATTGCAGACTGCGTCGCCCGGTCGGCTCACCTTCCCGATTGTTCGCGAGCTGGTCGAGGGCATCCTTCTCGTTACCGACGAGGAGTTGATCGAGACCCTTCGATTTGTCCTCGAGCGAATGAAGATACTTGTCGAACCCTCAGGCATAGCTGCTGCTGCCGCCATTCGGCACAAGCGGATGGACTTCGCGGGGGCACGTGTTGGAGTCATCCTCTCGGGCGGAAATGTGGACGCAGAAAAACTCTCCCTCTATCTAAACCGTGCATAAGCTCTGACATGGCGCTGCAGTGGCGCTTCAAGCTTTGACTCGAACGCTGAGCCCACGTAGAATTACCGTTCTTTTGACTCCGCACCCGGGAAGACTGTCCACTATGTCGTGGTTTAACCGCAAGGAAGAGAAAATCGTCGAAATCACGCGCCCTGAGGAGCGCACGGTAAAGACCGAAGGGATCTTTATCAAGTGCGAGAACGAGGATTGTGGAGCGACGATTTACCGGAAGGACCTGCGCGCTAACCTCAGCGTCTGCCCTCAATGCAGTTATCACTTTCGGCTGACCGCACGCGAGCGCTTGGCGCTGCTCTTCGACAACGGCGAGTATGAGGAACGTGACTCGCGCCTGGCACCCAACGATCCGCTCGATTTCGTCGATCGCTCGCCTTATCGCGACCGGCTTAAGAAAAGTCAGAAAGCCACCGGATTACTCGACGCGATCATCGTCGCCGAGGGAAAAGTCTGCGAGCGCGGAGTCGTCATCTGTGCGATGGAGTTCAACTTTATCGGTGGGAGCATGGGCTCGGTGGTTGGTGAGAAGATCACGCGTGCGATCGAATACTGTCTCGCGGAGCGCCAGCCGTTGGTTGTCGTCTCCTGTTCAGGCGGGGCGCGAATGCAGGAGGGCGTACTTTCGCTGATGCAAATGGCGAAGATATCCGCTGCTTTGGCTCGGCTCGACGATGCGAAACTACCCTACATCTCGCTCATGACAGACCCGACGACGGGCGGCGTCACCGCAAGCTTTGCCATGCTGGGTGACCTCAATCTCGCCGAGCCCGGAGCAGTTATTGGTTTCGCCGGAGCCCGCGTCATCGAACAGACCATTCGCCAGAAGCTGCCCAAGGGATTTCAGCGATCCGATTTTCTGCTTGAGCACGGAATGCTGGACGCAATCGTTGATCGTCGAGAGCTTCGCGAGTTCCTGGGTCAGGCGTTACGCTTTACCGGCCCCGACTCCTGATACTCAAGATGCGGCGCGAATTCAGCCGCGTCGGAAAAAAGGAAAGAGCCTTGTCGATTCATATTCCGATGAAAAGCGGGCGCGGGGGCACTCTCGGGGCAGTCATGCTCGCAGTGGCGGTCAGCGCACTTGCCTGCATGGACCAACCGGCAGCTTCGCCACAGGCAGCGCCTGCCTCCCCACGTGCCGCGTCAACTGAAGCGAAAACGACACCCTTCGATGGAGAGAAGGCGTTTGCTCACGCCAGGGCCCAGGTTGACTTTGGCCCTCGACCAGCCGGTTCTGCTGCAATTGAAAAGACCCGAGAGTATCTGGTTCGGGAGCTTAAGAGCTACGGTTTGAAGGTTACGGTCGATGAATTCTCGCCGACGACACCTCTTGGAAAACTCCGAATGAAGAATGTGATTGCAGAACTGCCGGGGGATTCGCGCGGGGTCGTCATCATCTCCAGCCATTACGATACGAAGCCATTCAAGGAGTTCTCATTCGTCGGCGCCAACGACGGCGGATCGAGCACGGGAGCCCTGCTGGAAATCGCCCGAGTGCTCGCCGCAGGCGGGCCACGTCGCTGGACCTATCAGTTTGTCTTTTTTGACGGCGAGGAGGCCTTCTGCAAAGAGTGGTCCGAGTGCCTCGATGGCAATGACAACACCTACGGCAGTCGGCATTATGTCGAGCGGCTGAAGGCGGAGAAGAGAGTCGATCAAATCAAGACGATGATCCTGCTGGATATGATCGGGGACAAAGACCTGACCATTCCCCGTCAGGAAACGTCAACGGGCTGGCTGGTGGACATCATTTGGGGAGTAGCGGCAGAGCTGGGGCACATCAAGGAGTTTCCCAGCCGGACGTTTGCGATCGGTGATGACGATCATCTTCCGTTCCTGCGGGCCGGGATTGCGGCCGTCGACATCATAGATTTTGAATACGGACAAGGGCGCGAGGATCATTCATACTGGCATACTGCCGAGGACACTCTGGATAAGATCAGCAGTCGAAGCCTGAAAATAGTCGGAGATACCGTTCTCGCTAGCCTCCCAAAAATCGACGCCAGAATCCGATAGCGGGATAAGCCGACCGAAAGACCCGCCCGCGCGAAAAGAACTATAGTAGAATGTCAGAAGCATAGGGCCTCGCTTCAGCCGGTCCGTGGGAACTCCCAGACGAAGCAGGACGGAACGATCGGCCCTTACCCGCGCAAGAGAGCATGACTACCTGTCAGGAAAGGTGGGGCGGGATGAACAAATGGGAATACCTGACCGTTGATTGGGGCGAAATCCGAAAGATCGGCTCGCGAGTTACGGGCGAGGACTTCATCGATGCCAACGTTGACGCCGGACTCAACTCCCTCGGCAGGGAGGGTTGGGAACTGGCGAGTGTTTATGTTGACGGGTATGCGGTGCATCGCAGCAACAAGGGCGAAGAGCTGCTTTCGAGCAGTCGTTACGTCAAGTACACATTTAAACGCAAGATCGGCGACTGATATTCATGGCTGAACTGCAGTTCGAACGGAGTGAAGAAGCGCTCGCGAGGGCGCTGGGTGACCGCGAGTCCGTCATTCTCATCTGCTACGCGCCGTTTGGGATCGTCCGCGGGACGCTTCATCGGCACTCACTTGTCGCACCCGCGGACGCTTCGGCAGTCCCGCACGTCAAGGGGGAGAGGAGCGGTAAACGAAGGTTCGACCGCGTCATCGAACTTCACGATGCGATCGTTGAGCACCATTCGAGCCATCTACCGACAGGACTCCACAAGACGTTCTTTCTCAAACTGGATCGCCTCTCCGCATTCCTGATCGTCGACTGACACCGATCACCCCTCCACCGAATCACTACTCAGTGCAAGCGAGAGTATCTGATGGCAGCTCATTTCTCCGCGACGTCATCGCAGTGGGCGGGGGCGCTTCTCGTGGGCTCTGACTTTTGCAAGAGTAGGGCGAGATTAGGGGGAGATCAGGTTTTCACACGGACACCGCGTTCGTGATCGACAAGTTCGGTGATGTCATCGAAGAGTATCTTGGTAATCTTTCCCTCGGCACTCCTTATTTTGACGGCGGGTTTGCTGAAGGGCTGAGTGCTGCGAAGGTTGTCGATCGTCCCCCGTGCGCTTCGACCATCCCTGGTGATGACCTCGACATCACGGCTGTCGAGCATCCCCTGCAGTTTTTCCATCATCCCGAAGAAGTCGGCCACCTCTCCTCCTTTCAATAGTCGAGCCCGATGGCTCGACCGAGCGCGTAAGAAACTGCAGTCGTGACTGCGTCGGATCGAGTTGGAGGCGACACCAGCAATGTAATCGCCTGCACTCCATTGAACACGAAGTGAGTCGCAACACAAGGCAGAAGTTGTCCTGTCCCCGCCCGCACCAGCGTCAGCACCAGACTGAGCGAGATAATCGCAACAATCGCGGCCGGGCTACCCCAGTATTGCGGCGCGTGGACCAGCGCAAAGAGGATGGTCACAACGATGACGCCAAACTTCGCTCCCCTGGCTTTGGCAAGTGCGGAATAGAGCACTCCCCGGTATACGACCTCTTCCACAAGCGGGGCGCTGAGCACAGCTATCAGCGCGATCGCGATGCGCACTGAGGTGGATAGCTGCAGCAGCCGCTCGAAATCAGTCTCACCGTGAGGCAAGACACGCTCAAGCGCTATCGCCAGCAGCAGCATTCCCATGGCGAGGGCAACAGCGTGAACCCACCGGAACTGATGATGCCATCGCCATCCGAGAGTCGCAAAGAACGGTCGCTGCCCCCCGACAGTTACGACCCACCAGCAGAATGCCAGAGTGACAAGGTGTCCGGCGACCGTCCCGCCGAGGGTGATAAGTGCAAGCCCCGCGGTAAGCTGAAGTTCAGGCCGCGTGCCCGTGAGCAGCACCTTGATACCAAAATAGATGAGCAGTGCGACAAGCTGAAAGGCCAGCATCGCCCCCACGCTCGCCGCCCAAACCAGAAAGGCCATCCCCAGATGGCTCGGATCGGGCGCGCGAACCGTCGGTGGGTACTGGCTCCCCGCGACCTCGGTGCAGCCCGGGCACCCCATCCCGTCGAGAGCTTCGAAGGAAAGCCCACACCGCGGACACGATGTAATCAAAGGCGTCATATTTTACTTCGCGCATTCATCCAGCCCACAATCTAGCGGCTGCCCCTGGCCAAGTCAAATCAGGTCCGCGACAAGCAGCAACGTAATGATCGTCTTGGAATCCTCGATCTGACCGGTCCGTGCCAAGTCTATTGCCTCCCGTACCGGGAGATAGACAATCTCAACTATTTCGTCAGGATCCAGGCTTTGCGAGCTCGGAGTCAGCTCGGTTGCGAGATAGACATGCAGTTTCTCCTCGCAGAATCCCGGTGTCGAGAAGAACTCTGCCACTTTGGTGAGTTTTCCGGGTCGACTGCCGACCTCCGCCTCGATTTCGCGCGCCGCACACTGTTCGGCAGTCTCGCCCGGCTCGATGCGGCCTGCGGGGATCTCCAGCAAGGTGCGCCGAGCGGGGTGGCGGTACTGACTGACAAGAGCCACACGGCCATCGTCAAACAGCGGCAACCCTCCGGCGCCACCGGGATGCCGAACAATGTCTCGCAGAAAATCGTAACCAGAATCATCACGCAGATGATCACGTTCAACATCGAAGATCGGACCGCTAAAGAGCCTTTTTGAATCGATCAGCCGGTGGGACAAAGTGGCATCCTTTCTGGGCCGCTCCGCTTCCGGTCTGGGCCGCTC
>JBDTUW010000157.1:0-7995 GCA_040007555.1 Acidobacteriota bacterium
TCTCTTTCCGGTGTGTGCCGCGATGGCCGCACCCCGTCGCACGTACCGTCCCCTCTTGTTCTTGCAGTCCCTGTTGTCCTTGCAGTCTCTGCAGTCCCTGCTGTCCCTGCGGTCCCAGTTCCACATACGAATTTCCAGATGCAGATTAGAATTGCTCCAAGTTGCGTGCCAAAGCAACCAACAAGTTAACCGTTGATTTCAGTTAGGTTATTCCGATCAGGCGCCGTCGTGCCGTTCGATCCTGTGCGGTATTGGGAATGGCAGGGTCCGGAATTGGGAAGGCTACAGCAAAACGCGCGAGCGCGAGGCAACAGCCGGGTGCCGGCGCCTCGCGTTCGCTACAACAACTTCAAATGAGATTACTCACGCCGCAGCGCGACCATCGGGTCCGTCCTCGCCGCCCGCCGCGCCGGCAAATAGCTCGCCACTAGCGTAACTCCACAGAGCAGAACGGCGTTGACGACAAAAGTCAGCGGATCGCTGGCGCTCACACCGAAAAGAAGACTCGACATCAACCTCGTTGTCATCACCGCCGCTGCTGCCCCAATGACGATTCCAATCGTCGCGAGAGTGGCGCCTTCGCGCGTCACCATCCTGATGATCTCACCTCGCCCTGCTCCAAGCGCCATTCTTACCCCCAACTCGTGCGCACGGTGCGTCACGTTGTAAGACATAACACCGTAGATGCCGATGGCGGCCAGCAGACCCGCGACCACGGCGAAGATGGTCAGCAGCACTGTGTTGAACCGGCGTGCTGAAAGCGACTCGGCGACAATCTCCTCCATCGTTCGAATCTGGGTAATCGGCAAACCCGGGTCGATCGCGCGCAACTCAGATCGAATTGCTGGAATCAGACTGTGTGGCTCAACGCGGGTTCGTACCACGAGGGCAGAGATGCGCAACGCGTTTGGCCAGGTGTTCTGCGAGAACGGGACATAGACTGCCGGATCAGTGGGCGCATCAAGACCTGACAGTTTCGCGTCGCGTACGACACCAACCACCTCTCGCCACCTTGTCTTCTCCGCCGCGACCTGAAGACGCTTCCCGACAGCTTCGTTATCAGGCCAGAACCGTCGCGCCAGCTCTTCATTGACGATCACGACATCGGGAGCGCCCTCTTTATCCCGCTCCATAAACATTCGGCCCGCGCGCATCCTCATTCCCATCGCCTGCATATAGTCCGTCGATACGGTGCGATAATCCGCGCTTGGTTCCGAACCGACCGATACCGGTTGACCCTCGACCGTAAAGATCACAGTGGCGAAGCCGAAAACGGGAACCCTGAAGGCGCCTGCGGCCAGTTCAACACCCGATACCGTCCTTAGACGCTCGATGGCTCGCTCGTGAAAACTCAGTTGCTGCTGCTGGTTCCCGTACGTAGTCTGCGGCAGCGGAACGGAGAATGTCAGCACGTTCTTGAGATCGAAGCCGGGATCAACCTGGCTGACCGTGCGAAAACTTCGCGTCAGAAGGCCAGCTCCGGTCAGGAGAACCAGCGCAATCGCGATCTCGCCAATGACCAACGCGCCCAGCAGTCGTCTATTACGGACGCTGGAGCCCGCTCCCTTCTTTCCCTCCTTAAGAAACTCAGTGAGATGAACGCTTGACGACTGGAGCGCGGGCAGTAGGCCAAAGGTCAGGCCCGTTGCCAGCGCCAGAAGAAGAGTGAAAGCCAGTACGGGAAGGCTGATGCTGATCTCCTCCGCTCTCGGGATACTGGCTGCATTGATGCTCCCGAGGAACGCCACACCCTGATAGGCAAGAAGTAACCCGAGAAGCGCGCCACTCAGGCTGAGAAGGACGCATTCGGTCAGCAACTGTCTGATAAGGCGGGTGCGACTGGCGCCAAGGGCAGCTCGGAGCGCCATCTCCGTCTGACGGCCGGCCGCGCGCGCGAGCAGAAGATTCGCGACATTTGCGCAGGCAATGAGAAGGACGCATGCCACGGCGCCGAGCAGTATCCAAAGCGCGCGCCGGGCACGGCCGGTTAGATGGTCGTTAAGCGGTGTGAGCTCGAGACTGAGGTTCGCATTGTTCTCGGGATACTGCGCCGCTGATCGCGAGGCAAGAGTGTTCATCTCGGCCTGCGCCTCCGTCAGCGTCATCCCCGGCTTGATGCGCGCCATGACGCGCATATTTGCAAAGTTGCGATTCTGCTCGTTGGCGGCCGGCACAAGTGGTATCCAGATATCGGCGCCTGAAGGCGGCAGACTCGCCATCGACAAACCAGGGTGTTTTAAACCGGGAGCAAGAATGCCGATGACGGTGTAAGCCTTTCCGTCGAGAGTCAGCTTTTCACCTAGTACCTCGGGATCGCCGCCATGGCGCTGCCAGAATGCGTGACCGACGATCGCGACGGAGGCGTTACCCGGTGACTCCTCATCCGCTCGGAAGTTCCTGCCAAACCGTGGCTCCACTCCAAGCAACTCAAGAATGTTCACCGAGGTTCTGATGACTGCGACGCGCTCCGGCTCTGGTTGACTGGTGAGGCTCATCGACTCCCCCCTGACCAGTGACAGATGCTCAAAAACGCGATTCTGTGCGCGCCAATCGATGACATTCAGATATGAGAGGGGTTGCTGCGAAACATTCCTTGCCTGATTCCTCGCAGTCAGGACAACGAGCTGATCGGGTTTGCTGAAAGGCAGCGGTGAAAGAAGAACCGCATTGACGACGCTGAAGATCGCCGTATTCGCTCCGATTCCGAGGGCCAGAGTCAGGATGATCACCAGACTGAAGCCGGGCCGTTTGATCATGCCGCGCACGGCATAACGGAGATCCATCAGAAGTCTTTCCATCGAAACCTCGCTTCCTCTCTAATCAACCGAGCTCTAAATAACCTTGAAGGCGCGCCGATCGTAACCGCTACCAGGCCATCTGCTTTCTGAGCGATGTAATATGAGCGACGTGATGCCGACCGTGCCATTCATACAACTGGAGGACTTCATCGATGGACATCACACCCATTTCCGGATGATTGAGGGAGCGCCCGAACTGCTCCGCCGGAAGCGACTTGAGAAGCATCGTCCAGCGTTCGTGCAGCGCCTCCAGCAGACGCAGAGATACTTCCGGATCGGCGAGGCGGGCATCCTCAAGTTGAGCCCATTTGCCTTCCACGTAGGGTTTGATCGTTGGTAGAGCCTCAGTCAGCGCAAGCCTGAATCTGACGTAACCGTTGACGTGACTGTCAGGCAGATGATGAGCGACCTGCCGCAGAGTCCAGCCTTCCTCTCGATAAGGTGTATCGAGCTGACCATTGTCCAATCCTGCGAGTGCCCGCTGCAGCTTGGCGGGAACTTCGGCCAGGCTCTCAATCAACCTCGCCCGCTCACCACTTCCAATCGGCGGTTGTGCCGCAAATCTGCCAACCGGAAACCGCACACTTGTCATTTTGAAAAGATTCTCCTTTCATATTTCGTGTCGAGCTGGCATCATACTGGCGATTTGAACTATGGAGCAAATTGATAGCTTGCATCGAGTTGATGAATCTGGCTCATCTTGATTGAGAGGACAGTAATGGACCTGGAAGTGCGACATTTGAGACTGATGGTTGCCGTGACGGAAGAGAAGAGTGTGACGAAGGCCGGCGAGAAGCTGCATTTGACGCAGTCGGCATTGAGCCATCAGTTACGGGACATCGAGGATCGACTCGGCACGACGCTTTTTCTACGGATGAACAAGCGGATGATTCCGACGCAGGCGGGGGAGAGGCTTCTGGAGACAGCGCGTCAAGTGCTCGCTCAGATGGAGCACGCCGAGACTGAGATCTCACAGATGGCGTCGAGCAAGTCAGGCAGCCTGCGTCTGAGCACCGAATGCTATACCTGCTATCACTGGCTCCCGGGCGTACTCAAGGAGTTTGCCAGGGACTATCCAGGCGTGGATGTGAATATTGTGGTGGAAGCGACGCGACACCCGATCGAAGCGCTTTTGAACGGGAAGCTCGACCTGGCGATCGTCAGTTCGACAGATCATGACAAACGGCTGCGCTACCGCTCTCTCTTTGGCGACGAGATGGTGGCGGTCATGGCAGCTGACCACGGCTTAACGCAAAGGGCCTATCTCCGCCCGCGAGACTTTGCTGATGAGCATCTGATTCTGTACGTCCCGAAGGAAGACAGTACCGTCTTCAAGAAGGTGCTGAATCCAGCCGGCGTCACTCCGGGTCGTCTGTCGGAGGTACAATTGACGGAGGCAATACTGGAGATGGTGAAGGCAGGGATTGGCATCAGCGTTCTCGCAAAGTGGGCGGTCAAGGACCAGCTTGAATCGCGTCGCATCGTCGCTCGTCCTGTGACTAAGAACGGCCTTCACCGTCAGTGGCGCGCAGCCATGCTCAAGCAGGATAAAGCACCGACCTACCTCGATGCCTTCGTTGATCTTCTTTCACGTCCTGCGATGCCAATCGATATGCCAGGGATTTGCAGACTCGTGAATGGCCGCTAGGGCGTTATGACCTCGATCCCTTCCAATTCACTCACTCTTAGTATATTCCCGCCCCTGCCCACTTTCAGTTCCTATTAAACAAGCAAACTAGACGTCGTGTAAAGAGTGCTTGACATTTAGCCAAGAGACCCATACACTGCGTTCCAGTTCCGGTGGTAGTAACAGAACTGACTTAGGAAAAATGGGGGAACACATGTCTGACAGGACTAATAACGGCGGGCGGATGGTTTTGTTGGGGACAATAGGGCTCATTTTGAGTCTTTTTGTCGTCTCGCGGTTGCTACAGATGGAGGGTCTGGACACAGCGGTGCGGCTCGGATTGGTAGCAATTCCAGTAACGGCTTGGATCGTTAGTCTGCTCGGGTATTCGCGGATGATCGAGCGGCTTGATGAGCTTCAGAAGCGAGTACATCTGGAGGCTCTGGCGTTTGCGTTTTCGGGTCTTGCGGTCGCGATAATCGCCTGCGAGTACCTGCGCAAGGCTGGTTTTATCACGGCGCTCAAGCCGGATTATGTGCTCGCGATGATGATGATTCTCTGGCCAATCGGTTTTCTGCTTGCGTGGAGGCGCTATCAATGAAGAACCGGCTGCGCGTTATCCGTGCGGAGCACGAGTGGTCGCAGGCTGAACTCGCGGAGCGTCTTGGCGTCTCGAGGCAAACGATCAATGCGATCGAGACCGGGAAGTATGATCCCAGCCTGCCGCTCGCCTTCAAAATCGCGCGCCTCGCCAAGGCACGTATCGAGGACATCTTTGTTTTTGATGAGGAACAGGAGGGCAAGTAGGAAGTTGCCAGTTGCCAGTTGTCAGTTGGAGGACGAGAGCCCGAGGGCGTTCCAGAGTTCAGCCTTTAGGTTGTGCCCCAACACCACTCACTTGAACGCAACCTGAAGGTTGAACTCTGGAACGCCCTCGGGCTCTCGCCCTCCAACTGACAACTGACAACTTCCTTTCAGTCGTACCTCAGCGCCACCATTGGATCGACCCTCTGCGCTCGTCGCGCCGGAATGTAGCAGGCGATGATGGCAATCGACACCAGCAAAGCCGACACGCAGGCAAATGTCCACGGATCGCCGGGCCCAATACCGAACAGCAAGCCCTGGAGCAACCGCGTCGCCACAATCGCCCCCACCCAGCCAGCCGCGACTCCCAACAACGACAACCTCACGCCACGACCAATGACCATCACCAGAACATCGGTGACAGTCGCTCCCAGCGCCATTCTGATCCCTATCTCATGAGTCCGCTGGGTGACGGAATAGCTCATTAACCCGTAGATTCCCGTCGCTGCCAATACCAGAGCAAGCCCTGCAAAAGCCCCAAATAGCCACATCAGGAAATTCCGCATCGAGACTTTCCTGGCGAGCAGATCGTCCATGCTCGCGACCTGGAAGACCGACTGGCCGGGATCGATCACTCGTACCTGTCCTCGAACCGCGTCAACCATCGCACCAGGCTCGCCAACAGTCCGCGCCACAAGTGTCAGCGTCGACACCGGAAACTGCGTCTCTGGCAGGTAAACCTGCAGGGTCGGCTGAAGATCAACCCCATAGTGTTTGATATCACCGGCAACGCCGACTACGGTGCGCCAGCGCTCCGGCCCCCGGCCAGATCCCGGCAGCCTGATGCGTTTGCCGAGCGCATCTTCGCCTGGCCAGTTACGTCGAGCGAAGGTCTCGTTGACGACGACGACTGGATCATTGCGCTCCCCGTCCTCGCTCTTCAGCGGCCTCCCAAACCTGATCGGGATTTCGAGAGTTTCAAAATAATGCGGCGTCACGAAATAGGTATCCGCCGATGCTTCCTGCCCACGTGTCACCGGCCGGGTCTCGATCAGAAATGCACGCCTATCGAAGTTCTGACTCATCGGCAGCACGCTGGTAAACGCTACCGACTTGACTCCAGTCAACGCCGCGACTCGAGATTGCAACTGTTCGTAGAAGGCAATCCATTTCGAGGGATCCTGATACTTCGCCTGCGGCAACCAGACATTCATCGTCAGCAGATTCTCCGTATTGAAGCCGGGACTTTCCTGATACAGGTTGCGCATAGTTCGCATGAGCAGCCCAGCCGCAACGAGCAGGATCAGAGCCAGCGCCACTTCCGCAACAACGATTCCGCCCTGAATGCGGCGTTGCGAGAACGACGTAGTCGACGAACGCCCCCCTTCCTTGAGAGCCTCTATGAGATCGGGACGTGTGAATTGGATGGCCGGCGCAAGCCCAAAGACCAATCCTGCGATTGCCGAGACCGTCAGAGTAAAGACGAGCACTTGCCCGTCGATCTGGACGGGATTCAGATCGGGTATGAACTGCGCACCCAGCGTGGCGAGGGCACTCACACCCCACATCGCGAAGAGCAGCCCGAGAACCCCACCACCCGTTGACAGCAAGAGGCTCTCAGTCAGAAGTTGACGTGCCAGTCGCCAACGGCCCGCCCCCAGAGCAGCGCGCAGTGCGATCTCTCTTTGTCTTTCCGCAGCTCGCGCGAGCAGGAGGTTGCCCACATTGGCGCACCCAATCGTGAGCACCAGAAGAACGGCAAGGAGCAACAGCAAGAGCGTGCGTCGCAACTTGCCGACAATTTCCTCGGTGAGCCCCAACACTCGGACTCCATAACCAGTGCTGTCTTTCGCATGCTCTTGTGCCATGCGCCCGGCGATATGAGTCATCTCTGTCTGGGCCTGAGCGGAAGTGACGCCATCTTTGAGACGTGCAATTGCCCTTAGATGACGCGAGGAGCGCTGACTCTCATCGAATGGTTCTGCGACTGGGCGGTAAAGCTCGATTGGACCATCAACCAGATTCTGCGGAAGAGAATAAAAGTCCCGCGGCATGACTCCGACGATAGTGTATGGCCGACTGCTGAGCAGGATTGATCTACCAACTACATTCGAGTCGCCAGAAAATCGCCGCTTCCAAAGCTCCCAACTGAGAACGATGACGCTATCCTTTCCTTCTTCCTGTTCCTCGGGAACAAAGACCCGCCCGAGCATGGGAATGCCGCCCATCAGCCTGAAGTATCCATCGCCGACCTGCATCGCAAGAACGCGCTCTGGTTCTCCCTGATCGGAAAGCGTCGCGCTCCAGTTCGCGAAAGTGGTGACCTCCTCAAATACCGAGTTCTGCCGCCGCCAGTCGTGCACATCTGTAGCCGATACCTGAATTCGGTTCTCTCCACGAGCAGGCATGTCGCCCCACAGAACGACGAGGCCGTCGATTCCCCGGTACGGAAGTGGCTGAAGGAGCACCGCCTGGACGACGCTAAAAACGGCTGTGGTTGCTCCAATCCCCAGCGCCAGGGTCAGCACGGAGATCGTGGTGAAGCCAGGCCTCTTCAATAGCATTCGCATGCCGTACCGCACGTCTTGCCAAATTGTCTGCATGTTTCCTTTGACTGAAGTGGGAAGCGGCGCCTTCATGTAGCGCCATTTGCCTGGATTGAGCTCCGGAGTTTGAACATTTGTATCGCCGTCGATCGCGATGGCAACGGATCAGCGTTCTGAGCTCCCGAGGGGCGACATGTTATAGCTGCACCCTACCGGACGA
>JBDTUW010000158.1:0-7979 GCA_040007555.1 Acidobacteriota bacterium
CCATCCAACGCCAACCGCTGAAACAAGAAAGAGAATTGTCGTCGCACGGATGTAATCGAGAAAGAACACGGTCTGATCTCCTGCCTGCCTGCGTCAACTTTCGAGCGGCTGACCGCTCCGGTCCGGCAATACAAAGTAGCCGATAACCCGACCTGGGCGCATCCAGTACTTCTTCCCGGCCGATTGCTCATCAAGGATCTCAATTCGCTGACGATGTGGAGTTTCGAGTAAGGCGGAGATCATCTTCATCGCTCAGTGCCATCGCGCAATGAGCCACGCGCGAAAGTGGCGCGGTCTATATCACGCCTTCGCAGTTCGCCGCTTGCGACGTGCGCCGATTTTGCCGTGACCTCCGCCACCTGGTGTCTCGATGAGGATCCGATCGCCGGGCCTCGCCTCGACGGAGAACTTTCCCGGAAGAGGCTCGGAGCCCCGATCAGAAATCATCGTCGCCGATCCGGTGAGCGCCTTCCCCCCTCCCGCGAGTCCATACGGCGCAATTTCGCGGCGATCCGCGAGCAGCGATACATGCCCCCGACTTAGCAATTCAAGCTCACGAATAACTCCGTCCCCTCCCTCAAAGCGACCATGACCACCCGAACCCCGCCGGATGCGGTACTGTCGCACACGCATCGGATAGGCATATTCCAGGGCTTCCACCGGAGTATTGAGCGAGTTCGTCATGTGGGTATGCACTGCTGAGAGGCCATCAAGCGAAGGACGCGCGCCCATACCACCGGCGATTGTTTCGTAGTAGGCGAATTCCTTTCCGCGAACTGCATCCCAACCGCCAATTGTCAGATTGTTCATCGTTCCTTGAGATGCCGCGGGAATCACGGCCGGCAGCGCCAGAGCAAGCGCTTTGAAGAGGACATCGACGATGCGCTGCGATGTCTCCACATTACCGCCCGCGACCGCGGCCGGCGGCTGCGCGTTGACGATCGTGCCAATCGGCGCGATCACCTCAACCGGGGCCAGGATGCCCGCGCTCGCCGGCACATCGCCCGCAATCAGACAGCGAACAACGTAATACACCGCTGAAACCGTGATCGCCTCGACAGCATTGATCGCACCACGCACCTGTGGCGAGCTACCAGTGAAGTCGATGCGTGCCCGTTCACCATCGATGAGGATTCGGACCCGAATCCTGACTCTCTCGGCGCTCTCCCCGTCATTGTCGAGAAAGTCCTCGGCCTCGTACACACCATCGGGTATCCGGGAGATTGCTCGTCGCGACAACCGTGCGGCATAGGCGATCAGATGTTGCGCGTATCGATCGGCTTCTCGGAACCCGTACCGATCAACTATCTGAAGCAGACGATCGCTGCCGACGCGGAGCGCTCCCAGCTGGGCCGCGAGATCGCCCTGACGCTCATCGCGTCCGCGAACATTGGCCAGCAGGAGCCTCAACACCTCCTCACATTTCTCACCGCGTCGGACCAGATGTATTGGAGGAATGCGCAGACCCTCGTGATAAATCTCAGTGGCCGTTCCCATTGAGCCAGGCGTCGCGCCACCAATGTCAGCGTGATGCGCTCGGTTGGCAACGTAGAACAGCGGCTGAAAACGGGGGCGATCTTCGTCGGGATTTGCAACAACCGGCGCGACCATGGTCACGTCCGGCAGATGAGTGCCGCCAGCATAGGGATCGTTGAGGACAATCACATCGCCAGGTCCGACCCGACACTGTTCGATGGCAGCTTGTACCGACATCGGCATCGATCCAAGGTGAACGGGCATATGATCACCCTGAGCGATCAACTGACCGCGTCCGTCGAAGACTGCACAGGAATAATCCCGACGCTCCTTGATGTTCGGTGAGAACGAAGTGCGACGCAGCGTCACCCCCATCTCCTCGGCTACCGAGGTGAAGAGAGAACGGTAGATTTCGAGCAGAACGGAGTCCATTCCGCCCTTGCCGGCAATCTGACTCTTACTTGCCACTGGATAGCTGTTTGAGTTTCACGAGGGCCGCTGAGGCCGCGTCGCGAACACGAGGGTCGCGATCATTTGCCGCGGTTTCAATGAGGGCCTCTTCACCGCTCGCGATGCCAAGCCGCCCGATCCAGTCGGCGGCCTTGATCCGGTAGAGAGGGTTAAGGTTTTGTTTGAGGACACCGACAAACTCGTGAGGCCCATTTCGGGTATTCTTGAGCTCTGTCAGCGTCGCGAGAGCCATTTCCTTGTAAACCGGGTTTGTCTCATTATCCAGAAAGAAGAAGAGGAAGTGCACACTCTTGCGCGAAAAGTTAACGTCCCGTAACTGATTGACGGCGAGAACTGCCTGACATCGCGCGTAGAGGTCTCCCTCATCGATGACCGTCATCGAATTCGGATTGACCAATTGATTGAGGACGTCATAGCTCGCGCGATGAACCTGAAAGGAGCTCAGCGCGGGTCCGATTGCGAGCCGCACCTCCCATGCCGGGTCAGCAATCGCCTCTCGCATTGGGTCGATGGCCTCGCGATCGCCAAGCTTCCCAAGTGCCCGGGCTGCTGCAGCGCGTCCAAGCGCGTCTTTATCCTCCCGCAGCATGGTGAGGAGCGGAGCGACGGCGCGACCCTCGCACCTGCCGGCAAGACGCTCTGCGGCCTCACTTCGAGTCTTCAGATCGGCGCTCTTGAGTTTGCCGAGCTCCTGATCGAACTCCTTCGACTGCCCGCCTGCTTCAAGGGACGCGCACTGCTCATAAAGAATCGGCGCCTGGATCTGAAACTTCGACGCATTCGCGCCGGGCTTTGCCTGCCCGCAGGCAACCAGCGTCATAACGATCAACAGCGGAAACGCGAGCAAGAGTGGGCGATTGTGCATGATGCGATCCTTGAGGCCTGCGCCGTCAGGCTGCTGTATCGGGGTTCTGGCTTGTTAACAGCTTGAGGCCCCTCGCGGCGTGTCCCAATGCGATGATGATGTCGCTGATAAAGACATCCCCACGCCCTGGTCCCAGCATCTGGTTGACATTTCGCCTCAAAGCATCCCAATCCAAGAGGCGAAGCGTGAAGATGGATTTGTTGAGATCGTCCAATCCTTCCTGGAATCGTCGATCTTCTCCGGGAGTAATGGGAATGAGTTTGTGGAGCTTGACGTAGTTGATCGACTCGAGCGCGTGACCGTAGAGTTTGATGATCGCACGCAGATAGAGTGCCTGAACCACGATCGGAGGCGCTCCCTTGCCCTCTTCGGCGTATTCACGATCAAGCGCCGTGGCATCGCCCTTCAACCTGTAGCTCACGATATCGAGCATCCTCGTCAGCCGAGCCGGCAGGTCATTGCCACGGTATCCGTGCTTCAGACAGGACAGGAACGCATACACCGAATGCAAACCGAAGCAACTGTATTTCTTGATCGTCTCGCGAAACTGAACCGGCTCGGGTTGCCCCCGCTCCAGAGCTTCTTCGGTCAGCGAGCACGTTTTCTCAAACTCCGCGAGCGACCGGTCGATGAGCGGCACCATATTGATGCGCTCATCATAAGCGTTGGTCCACTCCGGTTCGGATGGTGGCATCAAAATCGAGAATGCGATCAGCGTCCACGGCAGATGATCATGGACAAGAAGCGGATCCAGATTCTCAGGGTCAGCACGGAAAAGGCTCTTCGCGCTGTTTGCCACATCGCGCAGCGTGTATCGCGTCGCTCCGACGATCACCGGCTGATCGAGGCTGACGTTGGCTTCCAGAAAGGTCTTCAGAAAACTATTGTCGTGGACCTCAGCGTCTCGCAGGAAATAGACATACCGCTTTCCGTTGACCTCCTTATCAGCCGCAAACTTGCTGCACAGGAAATCCACGGCTCGGCTTCCGTCCGCCCGACGAAAGTCGCGGCCCTCCGCACGCACCGCATGAATCAGCGCCGACGGATTGTCCAGACCACGAGCGTAATGCGTGATCATCTCGTCGCACGCGCGAATGGCGTTCTCCGGGCTTTCATCGTAGTTCGCCTTGCGCAGAATGGTCAGCCCGGGTGTCGCGGGACCGCCGCCCTCTGGCGCAGATGAGAACCAGCCAGCCTTGTAGGCAGCAGCGGTCGCCCCGGTCGCCGCAACGGCGCCGAGACCGAGATAGAGAAGTTGGCGCCGCCCCTTATCAGGAACCGTCTGCGTCCCCTTTTTTCCACTACCAACCTTCTTTTTTGCCATCAGTTATGCTTTACCTCGGAATATTAGGCCCGTCAGTCAAGTTATGACAGTGCCGTACTGGGTGTCAAGGCAGCCCTCTGAGCGGATACCGCGCATTTCGTGCATTGGTCATTCGCGATGTTCGCGGCTTCGCAAGCTCATTAATCCTTTTGAAAATGCCGGTGCTTGCTGCATGACGTTTGCAGAGAACGTATTCAGCGTCCGCTCGCCTCAGGATGCAGAAGAAGATTGAGCCAGGAGTCAACTTCCAGCAGCCAACCCGGGGGGACCAATGTCGTCGACCCATATTCAACGATGATGGCCGGACCCTCGACCTTCGATCCGCAATTGAGTTTCGCACGATCGATGACGGGTGTTCTGAGTCCTGCCCGACCAACGAAAACGACGCTCGCAAACCCTTTCGCTTCGACTTTGCCTCTCCGACCGGCCTGGTGACGTGCGAGGGTTGGTTTAACGGTGATACCGATCGCGCGCAAACGAAGATTGACAATCTCGATCTCAGCCAGTGCATCTCCGTGCCCGTAGCGCTTCCGATGTGCCCTGTGAAATGAGGCCCCTGGATTCTCACTCCAGGGGATATCGAGTTCGAACGACTGGCCGCGGTAACGCATGGCGAAGGATCGAACCAGCCGCGACTTAGATCCGGCAAATCCTTCCGCGCGAAGGTCCGCGAGCGCACCCTTCTCGAGCTTCACAAACTCCTTCTCAACCGCCCTGTCTGGACGACTACCAGGCGGCAGCACAAGCATGACCGTCCGGCTATAGTCCCTGACAACGTCGGAGAGCAGCACGCCAAGCGCTGAAAAAGTGCCGGGATCGGCCGGCACCAGCACTTTTGGAATGCGCAGAGCCTCCGCAAGCGCGACCGCGTGAAGCCCTCCCGCACCGCCAAAACTCAGAAGCGTAAATTGGCGAGGATCGTGACCGTGCTCGGTTGAAACAAGACGTAGCGCCTGCTCCATATTGATATTCGCGACTTCAATCACACCGCGAGCCGCCGCAGTTCGGGTGACCCTTCGCTGCGATGCACCTGACAGTTCCTCAGCGAGGAGGTCGATGGCCTTCCTGGCTCGGGCGCTATCAAGCGTCATTTCACCCGATAGCAGGCCCTCGCCACCAAATCGTCCCAGCACCAGATTCGCATCTGTGACAGTGGGCAGGGTTCCTTTTCCGTAACAGGCCGGCCCAGGATCCGCACCGGCTGAGCGCGGTCCGACACGGAGCGCGCCGCCAGGGTCAACGAATGCGATCGAGCCGCCCCCGGCCCCGACCGTATGTATGTCGATGACCGGTACCGCGACAGGGATGCCGGAGAGTTGGACCTCATTCGTTGTTCGCGCCATTCCCTGACAGAGAGCGACATCAGTCGATGTCCCTCCCATATCGAAAGTGATGATGTCAGGAATCTCGGCGAGGTCCGCAACGCGAAGCGACGCGACCACACCACCTGCCGGTCCCGACAGAATCGTCCGCACCGGCTCCCTGGCTGCCACCTCTGCCGAAATCGAGCCCCCCGATGATTGCATGATTCGAAGGCGGCTGCGCTCGCTGCTGGCACGGATCATGTGTGATAGCCCGGCCTCAAGAGCCCGCAGATAGCGCCCGACTCTGGGTGCCAGGTAAGCATTGACCACAACGGTCGAAGTGCGCTCGTATTCCCTGTATTCGGGAAGAATCTCGTGCGAAATAGAGATCGGCAGATTGAGTGTGCCAAGGGCATCAGCAACCGCTCGTTCATGCGAAGGATTCGCAAATGAGAAAAGCAGGCAGATAGCGATTGACTCGACCTCCGCCCGACGCAAACGCTCAGTGAGCGCGACGACTTCCCCGACGTCGAGTGCGGCAATTATGCGACCAGTATGATCGACTCGCTCTTTGACTCCGAAGCGGAGTTCGCGTTCAACCAATGCTCCGGGCCGCGTGACATTGAGATTGTAGAGATCGGGCCGTGCCTGGCGCCCGATTTCGATGACATCCTCAAATCCAGCAGTGGTAACGAGAGCCGTTCGAGCTCCCTGGCGTTCGAGCAACGCATTGGTTGCGACCGTTGTTCCATGAGCGATCTCAGCCCCGACGGAAGAGTCTGCGGCAGAAAGGTCGGGGTCCGACAGCACCTTTGCGATGCCCTTGAGAATCGCTTCGGCTGGAGCGTCGGGCGTCGAAGGCACTTTAAAGGCAATACGATAGCGGCCGGAGAAGGCGATGAAGTCGGTAAAGGTCCCCCCCGTATCGACTCCGATCCGGAGTTGATGGGCAGGTGCCAGAAGTTTCTTAGGTCTCATTCCCCTATTGTGCGAGAAAGCATGAAAATATTGAAACAATATCCAGACCGCTGCGTGGTAGGGGTATCGCGCCCAAATGCGGTGGCCGCTCCCCGCGTGAGTACTGAGCACTTTGGACGGGCCGGCGTCTCGCGTCAGACTGGCGGGCTGCGATATAAGAAACGTTTTGTTTTTCAGTCTTGTTTTTCAGTCTTGTTTTTCAGTCTTGTTTTTCAGTCTTGTTTTTCAGTCTTAAGGTCTCGATGGGGTAAGCGCCAGTGGATGACGGCAATTGCGGTGTTGGTATGCATAGAGCCCGCCGCGACCGAATTCCCCCGATATCGGCGATAGTGAAGAAATTGTAACCATCCCGCAATGGAGGCAGGATCACGTAATGAAGTTAAAGTCACTGATTTTTGGAATTGCGATCATGGCGATGGTGAGCGCTATTGGCGTCGCTCAGGCCCGCAAGACAGGTACTCAACCATCCGGCCGCCCGTCAAGTGCGAGTTTTACTAACGCGCCACAGGCTCGCAAAGGTGTAGCTTTCGTGACACCGCAGAAAGTTGCGATCGCAAGTCTGGCAGACGGATATGAAGTGCGCGGCAAGGCGACATTCACGGTCACCGCTGCGAACTCGGACGATTCGCTTGCCGGGACTCTTGTTTATGCGATCCCGGATGACGCTCGCCAGAAGATCGCCGCGTTAGCAGGCAAGCAGGTTTCGGCGGTGCCCTCGTCCCTCACTGTCAAGGATGTTGTGGCCAGCTTCCAGAAGGGTACCTCGTGCCCGGTAGTGCATTTGGAAGTCGGCCCATTGGAGATCGATGCCGTCGGTGCCAAGGTCCGGTTTACGCGCAAGGTCGTACTTGACATTCCGGGTCTGGAGCCAGGAACACTCGAGAAGCCGACGCCGGCGCAGGAGATGGCCATGCAATTCTGTGTCTGGACCAAGCAGATCAATAACGGCGGTATCCGCCGCGGAGTCATCCGCAGGATCAACGAACTGATCAATGGCGACGATCAGTAGTTGACTCGAGCACGCGCGGCTTCGCAGGAAGTCGCATCCAAAGATCGAATATGCCTTATTTCAAGGCGCTGGTTCTGACGCTCTTTCTTTTTGCGGTAACCGTTGCAGTAATGGGGCCGGCGAGAGCACAAGCTCGCCGGCCCGTCGTTTTCTCCGCTCCCACCCAAACCGTCAAGCTGCGAATTCGCTCAGCTGACGCGGGGGAAATCATTCGCCCCGCGCGGGCCACATTCACCCTCACCTCTGCCAACGTCGACGATACTCTGACTGGAACTCTCACTCTGACGTTTCTCGACGAAGCGCGAAAAAAAGCCAAAGGACCCGACCAGACCGATTCCACCCAAATCTCAACCGCGAGGGTGCCAGCTCCGGCTACGCTGACTCCAATGACGGAGGTTGGAGTACTTGCATCCTTCCGCAAGGACTCGGGCTGCCCGGTGATTCGACTCGAGATCGGTCCGCTGAAGCTCTCTCCGGGAGGCGTGGAGTTGAGTATTCAGACCTTTCGACTCGTCATCCACGAGGCTCCAGACGAGATGTCACAGCTTCTGT
>JBDTUW010000159.1:0-7974 GCA_040007555.1 Acidobacteriota bacterium
TGGACAGCGTGTCTCACCGCTGGAGATTGTCGGGCTATACGTCCCGGGGGGAACTGCGGCCTATCCCTCAACAGTCATGATGAATGCGATTCCGGCGCAGGTAGCCGGTGTCGAGCGGATCGTCGTCGCCACGCCACCAACTCAGTTTGCGCAGAACCCAGTGATAGCTGCGGTCCTTCGCGAGCTTGGACTTTTCGAGGTGTACACGATCGGCGGAGCCCAGGCGATCGCGGCACTCGCCTATGGAACTGAGACGGTTCCAAGGGTCGACAAGATCGTCGGCCCTGGAAATCGATATGTCGCGGCGGCTAAGAAGCTCGTCTTCGGAACCGTCGATATCGATTCGATCGCGGGCCCCAGTGAGATCGTCGTCATTGCGGATGAGACAGCGCGCGCGGATTTTGTCGCTGCCGATATGCTCTCACAGGCTGAGCACTCAGAGGATGCCGCGGCGATCCTCATCACTCCCAGCGAGGAGCTGGGACACGCGGTGCGGGCCGAGATCACCAGACAGGCTGAGTCGCTGCCGCGAAGGGCCATTATCGCTCGCTCGCTGGCGGATTACGGTGCTGTCATCATTGTCGAGACACTTGAGGCTGCGTGCAGACTGGTTGACCGACTCGCCCCGGAGCACGTCGAAATCATGACGACGAACGACGAAGCTGTTGCCGCGGGGTTGAGGCATGCGGGAGCCATATTCATCGGCGCGTATTCTCCGGAGTCGGTGGGAGACTATTTCGCCGGCACAAATCACGTTCTTCCCACCGGAGGCACCGCTCGATTCTCGTCCGCGCTTGGTGTTTACGACTTTCTCAAGCGAACCAGTATCATTCGTTACACGGAAACCGAACTTCGTCGCACGGCGCATTCGATCGATCGCCTTGCCCGGGCCGAGGGATTCGAAGCACACGCCCGGGCAGCGATGATTCGCGTGGAATAGGTCTCTCACCCGGCACTCCATCAAAGTTCCGGGATGCCAGCGACTGGGTGACTTCTCTCGTTTTGCAAAGCCTTATGTCATCACCACTCGATAAGATCAAACCGCAGGTGCGAGGGATACAGGCCTACACCCTCGCACCGCTCAAGGCGCCGATCAAGGTCAATCAGAATGAGAATCCATACGAGATGCCCGCCGAGATAAAGAGCGAGGTATTCCGGCGTCTTGAGCAGCGGCCGTGGTCGCGATATCCAACGTTCGTTCCGACCGAGCTCCACGAGAAGCTAGCCCAACACGCGGGCTGGATACCTGAAGGCGTCATTGCCGGCAACGGTTCAAACGAGTTGATCCAGGCGCTTCTGACGGTCACCGTGAGTCCCGGGACGAGGGTCATCATCCCCGAGCCGACATTTACACTTTACCGGCAGCTTGTGACCGTTCTCGGCGGAGATGTAATCGCGGTTCCACTCAATGACCGTCTCGGATTCCACATTCCCAAGCTTGCGAGCAAGGTCGCCGTTGTCAAACCGGATTTGACAATACTCTGCTCGCCAAACAACCCAACGGGCTGCATCATCAGCGAGCGCGATCTGCGGCTGCTGCTTAGAGGGTCCGAAGGTTTGGTGGTCGTCGATCAGGCCTATGTTGAGTTTGGCGGCGAGGATTTCGTGCCACTGCTCCGCGAGTTTTCCAATTTGATCATCCTCCGGACGTTTTCCAAGGCGATGGCGATGGCGGGACTGAGAGTTGGCTATCTGCTTGCCTCTCCCATGCTGGTCACAGAGATCAGCAAAGCGAAGCTCCCATACAACCTCAACTTTTTTTCGGTCATGGCGGCGGAAGTGGCGCTCGAGCGCTTCTCTCTCCTCGAACCCATCATTGCGCAAATTCGGAACGAACGAGAGCGATTGTTCGGCGAACTGAGAAGTATCGACGGCGTCGCCGCGCATCCGTCTGAAGCCAACTTCTTCCTGCTGAGGTCGGTACTCCCGCCAGGAGATTTGTTTGAGCGCCTACACTCGCGTGGTATTCTGATTCGCGATGTGAGCAAGTACCCAATGCTCAGTGAATACGTCCGCATCAGCATCGGAACTCAGGGTGAGAACGAACGCCTGCTTTTCGAACTGTTGGAAATTGTTGGGAAGCCATGAATCGTCACGCCGAAATCGCGCGAAAGACCAAAGAAACCGCTATCCACATTTCGCTCAACCTGGATGGTACGGGAGAGGGCAGCATCGATTCGGGAGTGCCTTTTCTCAATCACATGCTCGAACTCTTTGCGAAACATGGCCTCTTCGATCTGTCAGTCACCTGCACGGGCGATACACATATCGACGACCACCATACGGTCGAGGATATAGCGATCTGCCTTGGCAAGGCTTTTACTGAGGCACTCGGCGACAAACAAGGAATTTCCCGTTTTGGGACTGCCTACGTGCCGATGGATGAGACCCTCGCACGCGCGGCTGTAGACCTGTCGGGACGTTCCTACCTCGTCTATCACGTCAAGATCACTCGACAAAAGATCGGCGCCTTTGCGACGGAGCTGGCCGAGCACTTCTGGCACTCGTTCGTCGAGCACTGCAAATGCAATCTGCATTTGGAGGTGTTCTACGGGCGTAATCAACATCACATCATCGAAGCGGTTTTTAAGTCAGCCGCGCGGGCGCTCTCGCAGGCTGTCCGCAAGGATGCCCGCATCGAAGGTGTCATGTCGACCAAGGGGGTGCTTTGAGATGAGCAGCAGCGTCGCGATCATCGACTATGGAATTGGCAATCTCCGCAGTGTTGAGAAGGCATTTACTTCGCAGGGGATCTCGGCCGTGGTCAGCAGCGACGAAGCGGTGCTGCGCGGCGCGGAGCGGCTCGTACTGCCCGGTGTGGGTGCCTTCGCGGCGTGCATGCGTGAGCTGACGACGCGCGGTTTTGATCGTCTTGTGTGCGACGCAGCCAGTCAAGGTAAACCGATCATCGGTCTCTGCGTCGGTCTGCAGATGCTCTTTGAGGAGGGTCTCGAGTTTGGTGTTCACCGCGGACTTGGTCTGCTTCCGGGTCGAGTTGTGCGTTTTTCCGAAGACCTGCGCGTCCCACACGTCGGGTGGAACCAGGTTGCCCAGCGGCGTCAACATTCAATTTTCCACGATCTCCCGGACGAGTCGTTCTTCTACTTCGTGCACTCCTACTTCGTCGAGGCGGATAATCCGGATGTGGTCCTTGGCGAAACCGAGTATGGGATTACATATCCCTCCATTTGCGGCCGCGATAACCTCATCGGCGTCCAGTTTCATCCCGAAAAGAGTCAGTCGGCGGGACTGCAGCTGTTGAGCAACTTCGCCAATCTTTAACGCAGAGGTGCGGAGCGGCAGAGACACCGAGAATGGATCTTCCGTCGCAACGGTACTGCCCGCTCCTGATCACTGATCCCCGGTTCCTGATCCCTGACCCCTGATCCCTGCCCCCTCGGTCCTTGGTGCCTCCCCTCTTACTGCTTGACCACAACCTCGCGGAGACGTCGAATTTGAGATGCGTGGTTGTGCGCATGTTCGGAATAGATGCGCAACCACTTCTCAGTCGAGTAGGGTCCGGATTCCGTATGCCAACCCTGACGCTGCCATTGCTCCTCGCTCATCCGGTCAAGCAGCTGTGAAGTAGACGCTCGCGCCCAACGCAGCGCTTCGAGGGACGGGCCGATCTCGCGCTCGTTGTAACGGAGTTGAGTGGCGAACGCGTCCTGATCGTAGCCGTGAATAACGGCGTGATCCTCCACCAGAAGCAGTCTCAGGCGCATCGCGCTTGTCATCTCGCTGTCTGCGAGGTGATGGACGATCTCGGCCGCGCTCCATTTGCCGGGAATTGGGTGCGCAGTCAACTCGCCAGCTGGAAAACCCTCCAGACTGAGCCTTACTTCCTCATAGCCCTCTGAGTATTTCTCGATCAACGAAGTTCTCTCTGCGGCTGTCATGACGCCCCTTTGCTTTCTCTGGAATAATCGCGAACATAGTCGGGCAAGGTAACCCCTGAAAGCAGCCTCGGATCCGCACTCGGGCTGCCTGGCATCATCGCTAGCGGGAGCACCCCTGCCCAAATCGGGAGTCCATAGTCCTCCTCATCGTCCTTCGGTGGCCCAGTACGCACCTTCGCCGACGCTTCTGAGATCGGTATCGAGAGGACACTCGTTGCCTTGACCTCCAGATCGCTCGGCCAACGGACTCCATCCCATCGCCCCGGCACGATGTGTTCCGTGATTGCACGGAGTGCATTCACCTTCTCTTCAGGCCCGGTCACGAACTCCGCTTCGCCAAGCAGGACCACGGAGCGATAGTTGATCGAATGATGAAAGGCCGAGCGGGCGAGCACCAATCCATCGACAAGCGTGACTGTAACGCAAACGCGGATACCGGCCCCAACGGCGCGCAGCATGCGGCTCGCCGCCGAGCCGTGTAAGTAGAAAGTGTCACCAATGCATCCAAAGGCGGTCGGAATGACGTAGGGCTGTTCCTCAACAGTAAAGCCGACGTGGCAGATAAATGCCTCATCGAGAATTCGATGGATTTCGTCAAGGTCGTAGACACCGCGCTCTGGGAGTCGCCGGACCGTGGTGCGTGAGGTGGGCTTGAAAGCTTTTGTCATATTCACCTTCGCGCAACACTACCAAGCCGTGCTGCGACCAATCAAGCGTCCGCGAAAGATCCTTGCCTGAAAGCCGAAAATGAGTACTATGGTCGGACAAAAGGGTGACAGTCCCCCCGAGAGCCGGGCGGTGTCGCCTGGTGCCTTCACCGCAGAAAAGCTCAATGATTATCATTCCTGCGATTGACCTCCGTGGCGGACGGTGCGTGAGACTAACCCAGGGCCGCGCGGCGGACGAGACTATTTATTCCGAGAATCCTCTGGAAGTCGCGCGGCGCTGGTATGACGCCGGAGCCGAGATGCTTCACATCGTCAACCTGGATGGAGCTCTCGGCAAGGATGACCAGGGGAGCCTCAAAGCCCTTGAACGCATTCTCTACGAAGTCAACATCCCGGTTCAGTTCGGAGGGGGCGTGCGAACCGTCGACGACGTGAGGCGTCTCGATGATTTAGGTGCAACGAGAATCGTCATCGGAACGACCGCGATCGAGAACCCGGTCCTGCTTGAGCACATCGTTGATGAGTTCGGATCGACCATCGTCGTGGGAATTGACGCTCACGATGGCAAGGTAGCTTTGCGCGGATGGGAGAAGGTCTCAGAAGTAGACGCGATGAGCTTTGCCCAAAAGGTCGCCCAACTTGGCGTCGAGCGGATTGTCTACACGGACATCGCGCGTGATGGAATGCTCACCGGGGTCAATCTCGAGACGACTGGCAGCATTGCCAGGACTACCGGACTTAAGGTAACAGCCTCCGGGGGCGTGTCGAGTCTCGATGATATCTACGCGCTGCGCGAGCTGGAGGAGTTTGGCGTGGATAGTGTTATTGTCGGGAAGGCGCTCTATGAGGGTCGCTTTTCCCTCGAGGATGCGCTGGAAGCCGCCGAGGAATGACCTTCGCTTGAAAATACCAGCAAGAGGCTAATTCGACCTTTACGGACAAGGAGCGCTGCTGCTCCTCCGGCGCTCTCGGCCCAGTCCATCTGCTAATTACCTCAATCTAAACGAGTTGGGTGCGATTAATCCAGAGCTCGCTTGAACTGCGCGCTGGTTCGTGTTATCTCAGATAGCCTTTTTATCGAACCGGCTCGATCAAAACTGCTGGTCGGGCCAGAGAAGACGTGATTATAAGCTATGTCTAAAAGTCTGGTTATCGTGGAATCGCCGTCAAAGGCTAAAACTATCAATAAATACCTCGGCAAGGACTATACCGTCCTCGCCTCGGTCGGTCATATCAAGGACCTCCCGAAAAAGGGTCTTGGCGTCGATGTCGACAATGATTTCGCCCCCACCTACGAGGTCATGCCCGGCAAAGAGAAGGTAGTCAAACAGATCAAGGATGCAGCCAAAGAGGCTGAAACGATCTATGTAGCGACCGACCCGGACCGGGAGGGTGAGGCGATCGGGTTCCATATCGCGGAAGTGGTTAAGAGCGGTCGCGGTCAGGCGAAAAAGCCGATTTTCCGCGTCATGTTCAACGAGATCACGAAGAGCGCTGTTCAGGAGGCTTTTAACCATCCGAGCGAGATCAAGTTGAGCCTGGTGGACGCGCAGCAGGCGAGGCGCGTGCTCGATCGTCTGGTCGGATACAAAGTCAGCCCCCTGCTTTGGGATAAGGTCCGTCGGGGTCTTTCGGCTGGGCGCGTTCAGACAGTTGCCGTCAGACTTGTAGTTGAGCGCGAGCGCGAAATTCAGGCATTCATCAAGACCGAATATTGGACGGTCACGGCGAATCTTGGAGCGTCGCTGCCACCAAACTTTGACGCGCGGCTGTACAAGATCGCCGATCTGACGGTTAAGAGCTCCGGATTTGATCTCGGTCTCAAGAAGAACGAAGTTCATATCGAAAATGAGGAGAGTGCACGCAAGATCCTCGCCGAGCTCGAAGGCTCGCGATATGTCATCAGCGAGGTTGGCACGAAGGAGAAGAAGCGTAATCCTGTGCCGCCCTTTATCACCTCGAAGCTACAGCAGGAAGCATCACGAAAGCTCCGCTTCACTGCAAAACGGACGATGCAGGTCGCACAGAAGCTCTATGAGGGAGTTGAGCTGGGTGAGGAAGGCCCAACCGGTCTCATCACCTATATGCGAACTGACTCAACCCGAGTCGCTGACAGCGCGCTTGGCGAAGTTCGCGATTTTGTCACCACACAATATGGCCCGCCATACCTTCCCGAGAAAGCGATCTTCTATCGTTCAAAGAAGGATGCTCAGGATGCGCACGAAGCTATCCGGCCGACGGCTGTCATACGTACGCCTGAGTCACTTTCGCGCTTTCTCGAAAAGGACGAACTTGCGCTTTATCGGCTGATCTGGCAACGCTTTGTCGCTTCACAGATGATGCCTGCGATTTTTGATCAAACCACGATCGACATCCAGGCGGGCGAGCGCTACCTGTTTCGCGCGACCGGCTCCGTCATGAAGTTCGACGGGTTTCTTGCCGTCTACGAAGAAGGTAAGGACGAAAAGGATGAAGAGGACGAGGAGCGCACACATAAGCTGCCTCGAGTCGAGAAGGGCGAAAATCTGAAGCTCAATTCGGTGACGCCCGATCAGCATTTCACTGACCCACCGCCCCGGTACACGGAGGCGACTCTGGTGAAGGCTCTCGAGGAGAAGGGCATTGGCCGGCCGTCGACGTATGCGTCGATTATGAGTGTCATTCAGGATCGGGAGTACGTCGAAAAGCTCGAGGGCAAGTTCTCGCCGACCGAACTCGGTTTTCTCGTCAACGATCTTCTGATCGAGAACTTCGCGGACATCTTCAGCGTCGAATACACGGCGCGGATGGAAGAGGAGTTGGACGAAATCGAGGACGGCCAACTTTCCTGGACGGACGCCCTGCGGGGTTTCTACGACAAATTCACCAAGGATCTCAAGCTGGCGCAAGAGCACATGCGCGACATCAAGCGGCAGGAGATCGTCACGGACGAAGTGTGCGACAAGTGCGGCGCGAAGATGGCCATCAAGTTTGGGCGCTTTGGCCAATTCCTCGCCTGCACCAATTATCCCGAGTGCAAGTCGACGCGCGAACTGGTCAAACCGGGAAGTCCCGGTGGCCAGACTGAAGCTGTCACTGAGGCGGCGGAGAACCCATACGCGGACGAGGTTTGCGAGAACTGCGGTAGCTCTATGGTCCTCAAGCGGGGCCGCTTTGGCCAGTTTCTGGCTTGTTCGAGCTATCCAACCTGCAAGACGACACGGCGCATTACGAAGTCAGGTGCGGTGGCAGCTCCACCCGTCCTGCTCGAGGAGCTTTGTCCGGAATGCAGTTCGCAAATGTCTATTCGACAGGGCCCCTATGGCGAATACACGGCCTGTTCTCGCTATCCGGAATGCAAGTACATTAAGCGAGAGACGACGGGCGTTGCCTGTCCGAGGCCCGGGTGCAAAGGCGAGTTGGTAGTC
>JBDTUW010000160.1:0-7951 GCA_040007555.1 Acidobacteriota bacterium
GAGTACCTGCATTTGCTGCCGATCGTGGTTGATAACGCTTCAACGGATGGCAGTGTTGAACTGGTCAGAGATCGGTTCCCGTCGGTCGAAGTGATTCTCAATGAGAAGAACCTCGGCTTTTCCGAGGGTAATAATGTGGGTATCCGGTCGGCGCTCGATCGGGGTGCGGATTATGTAGTCCTCCTTAACCCGGATACTAGGGTGACGTCCGGATGGCTCAGAGAAATGGTGGATATCGGTGAGGGCAGCCCGCGCGTCGGAATCATTGGCGCTGTCCAGATGGAATACGACACGACAAACCTTAATAGCTGGACCATGTCAGCTTTCCCGGCGCTACTGGAGGAATTGAGGAGACCCGAGACGGCGCGTCGTTCGATATTGGTGGAGTGGGTCGAGGGTGCCTGCTTTGCCATCAAGCGCCAGGTCCTTGAAGAGGTCGGCTTCCTGGACCCGATCTACTACGCATTCTATGAGGAAATAGACTTCTGCCGGCGCGCCGCGCTTGCGGGGTGGGGAGTAGCTCTGGCGCCGCGCGCACGCGTTCATCACTATCGCGGTGGAAGTTGGAAGGCCGATCCCATCATCCAGCGCGAGCGTGATTACAGATGTGATCGCAGCCAGTTTATCTACACACTGACCGAGCCGCGGCGCACGCTGCTCGGCAATCTTGGCTGGTATCTTGTGACGCTGGGTTCGAAGGGTAAGGAGCTTCTGCGAACCTTCACGCTGGCGCGGTTGTGGGACCTGGTGCGCATGCAGATGGACGTGCTCAGCAGCTCCAGAATGCTCTTTGCGAAATGGCGGCGCGAACGCGAGAGCTTCACTTTGCGCCCTCCTCTGACAACCTCCTCTACAAATGCTGATCAGAACCCTCGCTGATCTCCCTGAGCGAAGCGAACAGGCGATCATCATCAACGTCGGAACGAAGCTCGTCTCGACTCTGTCGCTCGCGAGCGCGCTCCGATTCACCGGCATGCCGGTGCTCGTTATCGACTGTCAGCTGCCCGAGAGTGATGGCAGCTTTGAACACTTCAAGGAGCTCAATGCACGCTTTGAGTTCGACCTCATGCAGGCGCCGCTTCGCAGACATAGTGCGGCACTCGACGTCATCTTTCGCGAAGTGCCCGCCAGTAAGGTTCTGCTGGTTGACTCGGACGTGGAGATTCTCAACGCTGACTTGTTTGCTCTCATGCGACAGTTTATCGACGACGAGCGCGTCTTTGGGGCTGGACTCATTGAAGGTCCAAACTGGATGAGCAATCAGACTGGCTTTGCGCGTCATGGCTATTTCGAAGAGCGGATGTGGATTCCTCTGACAATGCTCAACGTAGCACCAGTGCGAATGGCGCTTGACGAGGGTCACTCATTCGGTGAGCGACAAGTCTTCAATGATTTTGCACCGTCGACGTTTGTCTCCCGAATCATGGGATCGCTCCGTTATCGGTATCCCTCGTTCGCCAAACGGCGGCTTCGCTGGCTCGACCCATTCAGGGAGAGCCATCACGGCGAGAAGCCCTGGCTGGTCTGGCACGATACGGGAAGCGAGCTGTACCGCCATCTGAAATACTCGGTCGGCGATCAGTTCGTAGGGTTACCAGCCGGGTTCCATTCACGCTACGCGAAGCACTTCTCGGGAGTTACGAACAACAAACTGAATCCAGGCCGCGAGCTTGGCACCGCTCTGGTTGACGTCGAGATCTACGTCCGAGAGCGGCTGAGCGAGCTTTATGGAATCGAAATGGCATGAGTTCACCTGACGTCTCGGTCATCATTCCTGCTCGAAACCGCCGGCGCGAACTGAGCGAAGTCCTCGAAGCGCTCTCAGTACAGACGTTCCCCAAAGAGCGTTTTGAGGTGCTCCTTTGTGACGATGGATCGGATGTCGATTTACGAAGCGTGGTTGAGGAAATGAACAGCGACCGGTTCGACGTTCGCTATCTGCGACAACCAGCGCGCGGTCCCGCCACAGCCCGCAATCTCGGGATTCGTCACGCGCGTGGTGACATCATCGCCATGACCGACAGCGATACCCGACCGGATCGTGATTGGCTCAGTAATCTAGTTCACGCGCTCGAACGGGAGCCGGATGCTGCAGGCGTTGAAGGAAAGGTGAAGGCCGAGAATGACGGAGAGTTCGACCCACTTGGAGAGGGGCCGACCAATCTCAATGGAGGCGTTTACCTGACATGCAACTGCGCCTATCGTCGCGGAGTGCTTGATAGCGTGGGAGGGTTTGATGAGACCTTTCCGTTTCCCGCTTACGAAGACACGGATCTTGCCGCTCGAGTGCTGCAGACTGGCAAGCGAATTCTCTGGCAACCTGAAGCGATCGTCATTCACCCGCAACGACCGCTGACTCTCAAGGCGGTCTGGAAGAAGCTTCATCACTGGGAGTACGTCATGCTCATGGGGCTTCGCTATGGGTATCTGGGCTGGCCTCAATATCCGACAAAGCACCCTCGTCTGCGGGTCGCGGCACTTTCGACTATCGCCCTGCCTTTGGCAAAACTGAAGACGGCCGTGACCTGGTTCGGTCGAAAGCCGCTCGCTGCGCTCAAGCTCGCCAGTTTTGGGGTCGTTGAAAGTGTTGGTGCGCTTTTCGTCGTTGTACCGCGAGTTCTTTTCAAGAAGTACCGCCAGCAATTGAGGCGCGGCAGTTTTCTTGAACTCGAATCTCTCAATGTGGAGAAGATCAGACTCAAGTGAGAGAAAACGCGCCCAGCGTGGTTCTCATCGTGCTGACGTATAATGCGCGCGAGGTTGCTCGCCGCTGTCTCGTGTCGCTGAGACGGCTGACGTACGCCAATCTGCAGGTGGTGGTCGTCGACAATGCCTCCTCAGATGGCACCGAGAGTATGGTCAGGTCCGAGTTCGTTGAGTTCGAATGTCTTCAGACCGGCGCGAATCTGGGATATACCGGCGGCAATAACCGCGGCCTCGAGATTGTGCTCAAACGGGACGCCGATTACGCGCTGATCCTCAATCCTGATACGGTGATCATCAATCCTCATTTTCTTGAGGAGATGGTCTCTCATCTCGAGGACATCCGCGACATCGGCATCGCGGGTCCTCGAGTGTTTCTGCGTGAACGAGGAACAGTGCAGAACACCGTGCTCTTTACGCCTGGACTGTGGAGAAGTCTCAGGAACTGGATAGGCTATCGGCTCAATCCAGGCTCCTATGAGCTTTCAGGCGACAAAGAGCGGGACGCTGAGACTCTCAATGGAGTTTGCCTGCTGTTGCGAACAAAGTGCCTGAGGGAAATCGGTCTGTTTGACGAGAACATCTTCATGTATATCGAAGATGCAGATCTGGATCATCGAGCGAGGCTCTCCGGCTGGCGCGTGCGCTACTTGCCTATTGATAGCGTTGTCCATGAACAGCGACTCGACGGCTATGAGATGACCAGTCTGGTGAGCTTTCTATTGCGGAGAAACTCGGTTTATTTCCTTAACAAGTTTGGCCGGAGCATTGACGCCTGGGGCTATGCGATCGGTTCATTGCTGATGATGGTCATTCGTGGGCTGGCGCACCCGCAGAGTCTGGCTGAATATTGGCGCTTTTCACGTCGACTGAGTGCGGCTTATGCGCAGATTTTGAGGCGCCTGCCGCTGGATGAGAAATTCGGTCCGCCTTATGCGTAGTTGTCAGCTGTCAGCTGTCAGTGGTCAGCGGTCAGCGGTCAGTTGTAGGGCGAGCGCGCGAGAGCGTTCCAGAGTTCAACCTTTAGGTTGCGCTCCAACACCACTCATTTGAACACAACCTGAAGGTTGAACTCTGGAACGCTCTCGCGCGCTCGCCCTACAACTGACCACTAACCACTGACCACGGACCACGGGCAAATTCAAATGAAACGATTTCATCGAATCTGGATTGGTTTTGTCGCCCTGGCGCTTGCCGCAGCCGTTTGCGTCGCGTGTCTAGGCAAAGCAGCCCCTCTATTCAGCACCGTAGCCTTTGCCGATCGAGAACTGCCACTTGCCGCACATTGGAACCTTGGTGAGCTTGAGAGTGGTTTCAGTCCTGAATACCAGATGAAGATGATCGCTCAGGGACATCATCTCCTCCCCTGGTTTCGCATGCCAAATATCGAGTGGTCCGCCGACGATCCTCAGTGGACCAGATACTTTGAGGCGCCTCTGCGCAGAGCGAGTACTTTGCGTCTGCCAGTCTCACTCGTCAGCTCGCAGTGGGAAGCGATTCTCACGACCGACGCGGCGTACTTCAACCTGCCGGCGGAACGCAATCCGAATGTCATCGGCGATGACGGCAAGCCCAGACGCGAACTGTCACCATTCGGACCCACCGAACTCTGGCGCGAAGTCGGAAGGAAATGGGGAAGCAGCCCGATGCTGCGCAAACTCGAAACCTTCTATCCCAACCCGCCTCAACTTCTCTTCGTCTCCAACAACGAACCCTCCCGGCTGTGGTGGGTGAAGGCCGAAGAGGATGCGCACTATCTGAAACTCTATGGACGTGGACGCAGCGATGATTTCAAGCGCAAGGTGGTCGGTGATGGCTGGATCGAATGCTATCGCGCTCTGCAGACTGGGATACGCGAGGGGCTGAGCAACCCGGCGTGGAGAGACCGAGTGATCTTTGTCGGCTACGATGCGTTTGGACCGCCTCACTTCGCGCGCTGGCCGGGTTGGATGGAGTATTCACTGTACTCAAAGGGACGAATCGATCCAAAACCGCTGGCATGGGATGGCGGATCGCCCTCCTATTACGTCTTCAACTGGAACGAGAGTACTGACTACACAGTCTTCGGCCCGCAGATCGAGTCAATGAATTGGATCTTCATGTTGCGCGAAGCTGAGCGGCTCAATCCGAAATTCTGGTTCGAGATCTCGACGTGGGATGGGCACGAGCCAGAAATGGAGAATGACAAGCGCAAGCTCTATGCGAAGCTCGGACAGCGTTTCTCACCGGAACGGTACGGCGGGATGGTTCAGTTTGGAATGTGGCTACTGCGCCCGCGCGTGGTTCGAGAATTCCGTGGGTGGCGTGACACGCTGGCAGACGCGGAGCCGTTCTTTCTGCCAATCATGGAAGCAGTTGATCGGGTACATTCGAATCCACTGCTTGGACAATTCTGGAAAAGCGCCGAACTGGTCGTCAATTCGGCGCGCCAGCATCCGTATCAAACACTTGTGCCCGCCGAGTACCAGGCAGAGAAGCGCTGGTTTCTTCTCGATACCGACCTCGATGCTCCGCGACCCTGGAAGCTAACCACAGCGATCCCGGTTTTCTCGATGGCTCTGGTGAAAGGCAACGCTCCTTCGCGGCAATGGCTCGTATATGGACATGCTCCTCTTGGGAGTCGCAACGGTGTTTCAATCTCAATCCCGGATTACGGCGCGATTCGAGTGGACGTGGCCGTCGCGGGTTCGTTCTACGTTGTTGACGAAGCCAGCCGCCGGGTGCAACCAGTTAAGTGAAACGAGTATTGATCGTCAACAACATTCCCGCACCCTACTTCGATCCGCTTTTTGCCAGGCTGGGTAATGAACCGGGCTGGGCGCTCAAGGTCTGCTATACGTCGACCTGGAATGAGAACGCGGGTTGGGTGGAGGGATCCGTCGAAGAGACAAGCTATCAAAAGCTCATTCTGGATCGCCGGTTACCGAAGCTGACTCGAATCTTGAACTCCCCTGTCTCAGCGGCGGTCGCGTTGTTGGGAGAGTTAATGCGGGAGCGACCGAACTATGTGATCAGTTATGGCTACACTCTGCTACCCCAGTTTGTTTCGATCATGTGGGCGATACTGACGGCAACCCCAATCGCAATCATTGGCGACGCAAATGTTCACACAGACAAGGCCGCGGGGCTCAGACGCGTGGTGAAGCGCTTCTGGCTTCGGAAAGTCGTCAGCCGAGCTGCAGCCCTGATCTCGATTGGGAGCGCGAATCGCCGGTTCTGGGAGAGTTATGGCGCGCGAGAGAGCCAGCTTTTTGAAGCGAGGTACGCGGTTGAGAATGACCACTTCAGCGACTTGTCAGACACCGATCGCGCACGAGCTGGTGAACTGAAGGGCAAATTGCACCTGAACGCGACGGTGGTCTTTCTCTTTGTCGGACGCCTCATCAAACGGAAGAACGTTGACCTGATCATTGAGGCAATAAAACGAATTGCCAATCCGGACCTGGCCCTGTTGATTGTTGGCGACGGCGATGAGCGCGCGGCGCTCGAGGCGATTGCTGCCGGTGAGCAGAGAGTGATCTTCGCTGGTGGCGCGCCGCACAACGATTTGAAGCGTTATTATTCCCTTGGGGACGTGCTGGTGTTGCCCGCGCGTGACGAGCCCTGGGGCCTGGTCGTCAATGAAGCGATGGCGGCCGGGCTGGCAGTCATCGCCCACGAGCACTGTGGCGCGGCTGTAGATCTGGTCGGCCCCGACAACGGTGTTGCCCTCAGGACCTTTGAGGTTGAAGAGTTAGTCGGGGCGGTGACCCATCTTGCAAACGATAATGCGCTGTTGCGTCGAATGCAGGCGTGCTCGAAAGAGAAGATCCGCGGGTGGTCGATCGAAGCCGCGGCTCGCGGTATCATTAAGGCCGTCACGCAAACGGGAGGAAGCGTGAATCAGGCAACGGCTGTCGGAGAAGTGGAATGATTGTCCTCATCTTACTAGTTGGGAGCGTCTTGTTGCTCCTGAAGTATCGCTTTAAGGACCGCTTTATTCGCGGCTACGGGCTTTTCTTTCTGATACTGCTGGTCTATGCGTCCAACAAGGGCGCGTATGGAATTCCGGATTCAATGTCAGAGGCAGCCTTCAGCCCGCTCAGCCTCGTTCGCTGGGCGATGCTTGGCCTGCTCTTCGTTCTCAGCGTGCGAATGAAGCGGCCTGAACAGTTCCGCATGGATGTACCGCTCGCTGCCATGTCGATCATGCTCGTCGCAGACATGCTTTTTTCATCGACATACGCCGATAATTTCAATTATTCGTTCTTTCGCGCACTCAGCTTTGCGTTACTCGCAATCGCCATGGTCACCGGGGCGACTTTCTATCTTCACCGCGCGGAGAACTGCATCCACTTCTTCAAGTTTCATTACTATATCGTCTGGCTGGCAATCGTTCCGATGCTGCTGCTGCATCTGACGGGTTTGGGAAGCTTTGGCGTGACGATTATCATGGGCCAATACGCCGGTCTGTTCGGCAATCAAAACATGTACGGGACATTCTCAGCGCTGGTCGTTCCGTATGTGCTTTTTCACTGGCGTTCGGTCGCGCAATCGCGGCGTGACCGGTGGCTCGACGTGGGCTTGTTGTCGCTGATTTTTGTCGGTCTCTGGGTATCGCGATCACGCAATGGGTTCACCTCGTGTCTGATAGCGATCGGTGTCTACTTCTTTGTCATCAATCTTCAAAGCAGGCTGAAAGTTGTGGCGGCGGCGATCTGTGTCGCGGTTGCGCTGCTTGTGGTTCCCACCTTCCAGACGGACTTGCGCGAATTCCTTCGCAAAGGATCCACCCAGGAGGCCACCTTCGGATCACAGTTCATTGAAGAGAAGCGCTATGAGATGTGGATCGGCGTCTTGCCGCTTTTCTGGAAGGAAAAGCTCTCCGGTTACGGATTTGCTTCCTCGCATCTTCTGGTGTTCCCATTCACGAAGGACGAAGCGGCGGGTCGGGCACTCCACAACAGCTATCTCGAGATCTTCGGTGATCTTGGGCTACCGGGAATAATCCTGCTTCTGCTCATTCTTTATCGCGTTGGTTCGAAGTCAGTGAAGCTGATTAATCAGCGCGGCCATCCTCTGGAACGGAACATCAATGCAGTCTTCATCTCAGTCTTCTTCGCCGGCTTGTTCAACGCCTTTTTTGAGAGCTGGATGTTCTCAGTGGGCAACCTGACATCGCTCCTCTTCTGGGGGCCGGTTGCCGGCGTCGTCGCGCGCTGGGCCTGGAAACCTGTCGTGGCGATTGAGCCTGAGCAGAGGCTGCCGG
>JBDTUW010000161.1:0-7921 GCA_040007555.1 Acidobacteriota bacterium
GATCACCCATGCCTACCTGTCCCGTCGCCACCAGGTTTGAGAGCGGGTAGACGAGGAAGCGCTCAATCGCGCGTTTCAGATGCCGTGCGCCGTATTTGAAGTCGATGCCCTCGTCGAGCAGGAACTTTTTTGCGGCTTCGGTACACTTGAAGATGAACTTATCACCTGAGCCGCGCATGATCCGTTCCTGCACTGCGCCCAGTTCGATTTCGAGTATCTGGCTCAGATGTTCGTCACGCAGACTGCGGAAGACGACCACCTTGTCGATCCTGTTCATGAACTCGGGTGAGAACTTCCGCCGTGCGGCCTCGACCGCAGTCCGGTAGATTTTCTGATCGACCTCAGCATCGACAATCCCGGCCTTGGGAATAAATCCCATACCACCCGAGATCAGCTCACTCATTTCGCGAGCGCCAAGGTTCGAAGTCATAATCACGATCGAATGTGAGAAATCGACGCGCCGATTGTCACCTAGAGTGAGTGTCGCCTTGTCGAGAATTCCCAGCAGGAGTTGCCACAGAGCATCGCTGGCTTTTTCGATCTCGTCGAAAAGCACAAGCGAGAGCTTTACCTGATCGCTGTGAGATCGGTCGAGATTCTCCTGAGTCAGCATCGGTGAAGTCTCGCGGTGGCCCAGATAACCTGGAGGCGAGCCGATCAGCTTGGCAATCTCGTGCGAATGCTGGAACTCGGCGCAGTCAACCTTCGTGATCAGGCTCGAGTCACCAAAGAGCACCTCGGCGGCCGCCTCAACGACACGCGTCTTGCCCGAGCCTGTCGGGCCGAGAAAGATCAACGTCCCAATTGGACGTCCTGGATGCGCCAGACCCGCGAGATGGATCTGGTAAAGGCCGGTAATGCGCCGCACTGCGCGTTCCTGGCCCACAATGCGCGCTGACAGCTTGTCCTCGAAATCCTGGGCCTGTGCACTTTTCAGGTCAGGATTGAGATAACTTGACGACGCTTGCTTTTGACTTCCGTGGTTGCCCATATCTCCCCTCCCCACCATCGACGCCCCTCGCATGGGCCGATAATTTCAGAAGCGCCATTCGCGCCTCAACGCAGACTGCTTCTTAGATGATAAAGTTGAGATCATCGTTGTGTGTCAACCCGCCAGCCGTTGAATTAGTAGATCTGAACCAGATTTAGTAGGTTTGGACCTGACGAGGACTATATCTTGTTCTTTGCGCACATCATACAGCAAGTACACCTGATCGGAAAGAAGGATTTTCGGGTGAAAGAGCTCAGACTGCCGCAGAAAGGAACAGTTTTCGGAAGCGGGGGAGCTTCGGTCATTGCTGACTACCGAGCATGACGATAATCGAGGCCTTCAGGTTGCATAAAGGTTCGGCTCTCTCACCGTACTTCAGGCTGACCTTCGAATCGCTTTTGATCGATCTGGTGATTGACCCTGAAGTGGTTAACGGTCATCTCCTCCTGAACTTCGCCATCGATAAGAGTCGTAATCCGGTGTGGGAGAACTAATCCGTCGACGTTCCGGTGATCGCTGAAACGCCACTCCAATTCGCGTCGCTGCGCTGGCGTGCGCCGAGCTTCCCGTTCCCGGCGGGCGCGCGCATAAGTATCCCGCAGAAACTGCCGGCTGACCGTCGCCACTTCCACCAGAACGTTCTCGCGCTTCGCTTCGACAAATGCGACGAGAAGTGAGACTGGCAGAAAGGTTGTCGGATCGATGAGGATCACGGGCCGGAAACCATTTGGTCCCTTAACGATGATCGCTTCAAGCAACCCATCCTCCGCGCGCACCTGGCCCCCGTAAATAAACTCTGCCGGAAGCGATGGCGGCGTCTCAAGCAGCCATCCGAGAGTGTAAAAGGCAATCTGTTGGCGCGCGTCCTCGGCGTATTTCTCGCGGCTTCGTTCGATATCGCTGACGTCGATAACCCGGCTGTCGCGATATGAAGAGATGACCGGTGGCGGCGGATTGCGCCAGGCGCGCTCCCCGTTGACGGTCTCAGTATAGGAATAACCTCTTCCCGAGAGCGTCTGCTTCGAGATTCTCCGGCGGAACTTGTCTGGAAATGAAAAATCCACCTCCATCCTGCCACCGAGCACTTTCTTCTTGCTGACAATCTTGGTCGGGGACTGAACGCTGATGTAATTCGAAAATATCCGCAGCCTCGCTGCTGCGGACAGACTCCGACCGGCAGTGGTGCGGCCAATCGCCTGCCGCGCCTTTTGCATAAGCTCGGCTGCGCGCGCAATCTGCTCGGCTTGCTCCTGCAACTCCTGACCAGCTGAAAGCGTGGCCGAAGGCGCGGCCGCCCCAACCATCAGGCAGAGAACACCCAACCGCCCCAGCAGCGTCAACGACGGTAGCGCATAAAGGATTGACATCGCTTTTGTAAAAATCACGGCAATGTCTGGCCGTTTACCGGCCGTAAGTCGGAAGAACGATTGGAATCCGCAAACCTGCCCCTGGGGTCAACCGCGGAGACGAGTAGCCGAAATCGGGGTGCTTTATCGCACACCTCTCGGCCATTATCAACGTATCACGGTTGCCGCCAAGTGTCGGCGTCTACTGGAGAGCTTGCGAAGCGCGACAGCGTTTGCAGTGCGGCGGCTCGCCGCCGCTTTGTTTGGAACTCGCACCGACACCTGACGAGCCTTGCTTGCCCCCGCGCGGGTGCCACGTCCGGCGAAAAAAAAGCGACGACAAGTCGTCGCGATTCAAAGCTGTCGCGTAGTACCGAGATCCTCGCCTCCCCGGGGATGCTGCCAGTCGTCCAAAGTTGCTAAAAACAATCGTATTTGGCGCCGTCTTTTGAGGATCGCTAGACGGGATGCCGCCAAAGAGCGTAGAGTGGTTCCGTGAGAATTCCTCACGTCGCTTAACAGCTCAAAAGCTCCACTGACCTCGATCACTTCGCAGCTAGACACGAAAACTGTTTGTCGGTGCCCCCAGCCAAATAACGCCGCGGAAGGAATGTAACTACATGAATAAGTCACCTCGCTCGACATCTGTACTCAGCCGTCCACTGTCGATCGCCCTGCATTTGCCAGGTCGAGGACACAAGTCACTACTCCTGCTAATGCTCGCCGGATTGTTGTTGTTTGGAAGCGGCAGTGTCAGGGAGTGGATTGTACTGACCGTCTTTGCCGACAGCTCAGCGCAAACTCCTCCGTTTACCCAGAACTGGACCAACACCGGTCTTATCACGACCAATGACATTTGGAGCAGCGTGCCGGGTATTGAGGGATTTCTCGGGCAGGATATCACCACCTCCACGGGAACCGATCCGCAGACTCTTCTGACCACGAGTGGGGTGGTTAACGACCTTGACGTCATTGCGAATCAATCCAACACCGCGATTACAAACGGTGGTGTCGCTGAGTTTGACGGGATTGCAAACCCAACTGTGGCGCTCCAGGGCTCCGGCACCGCGGATGCTCCGTACCTTTTGATCCATCTCAATACGACTGGCCAGACGAACATCAATGTTGCGTATAATCTGCGCGACCTCGACGCCACGACAGACAATTCGATACAGCCAGTAGCGCTCCAGTTTCGCGTCGGTAACTCTGGGAACTTCACCAATGTCGCAGCAGGCTTCGTCGCCGACGCCACCAGCGGCCCAAGTCTGGCAACCCTGGTAACCCCGGTTAGCGTGACGCTGCCGGCTGCAGCCGATAATCAGCCGCTTGTGCAGGTGCGAATACTGACCACCAATGCCGTTGGCAATGATGAGTGGGTCGGTGTTGACGACATCAATATTACCTCCGGGCCCATCAGTCCGACGCCGAGTCTGACGATCAACGACGTCTCAGTCACCGAAGGCAACGCCGGCACGACGACGGCCACCTTTACAGTCACTCTCTCGGTACCTGCGCTTGCGGGTGGCGTCACGTTTGACATTTCCACGGCCGACAATACTGCGATGATCTCGGATAGCGACTACGATGCGAACAGTCTGATCGGAGCGAGCATTGCTGAGGGTGCGACAACCTACTTGTTTGCAGTCACCGTCAACGGTGATGTCGTCATCGAGCCGACTGAGACCTTCTTTGTCAATATCACCAACATCGTGGGAGCAACCGCAGGCGACGTGCAGGGCCAGGGAACGATTATCAACGATGATGTATCGCTAACGCCTATTCATAGTATCCAGGGGAGTGGCACAAGTTCACCATTCTCTGGTCAAAGTGTCGCAACCAGGGGAATCGTCACCGGAATCAAGAGCAACGGCTATTACATTCAGGAGCCGGACGCCACCAATGATTCTGATCCAAACACATCCGAAGGAATCTTTGTGTTCACTTCGAGTGCGCCGCCTGCCGCTGCCTCCCTGGGGAATCTGGTTCAAACGACAGGAACAGTCTCTGAGTTCGTCCCGTCGGCTGATCTGCTTAGCCCGCCTTTGACCGAACTCGTAACGCCGACGACGCTGGTGATTTCGACCGGCAATCCGCTGCCTGCGGCGATCGCACTTGTGGTTGGTGATACCCCGACAAATGGAACAATTGAGCAGCTTGAACGCTTTGAGGGGATGCGCGTCAGCGTCGCTTCCCTGACAGTGGTCGCGCCGACGCAGGGCAATGTCACCGAGTCATCCGCAACGGGAAGTTCAAATGGTGTCTTCTACGGCGTCATCACCGGTGTCGCGAGGCCGTTCCGCGAACCAGGAATTCAGGCGAATGATCCAGTACCCACGGGCAGCGGGGTGACGATTCCCCCTGTGCCTCGTTTCGATGCCAACCCGGAGCGATTGCGCGTCGACAGCGATGGACAGCCAGGAGGAACCGCCCTTGAAGTGACCTCCGGGGCCACCGTCACCGGTCTTGTCGGGCCGCTCGATTACTCATTCCGCACTTACACGATTCTACCCGATCCGGGCTCCATGCCTGTGGTGAGCGGAAATATCAGCGTGACGCCAGTACCGCTACCCGCGTCCAATCAATTCACCGTCGCTTCATTTAACATGCAGCGCTTCTTTGACACGACCAATGATCCGGGCACGAGCGATGTTGTCCTGACCACCACCGCATTCAACAATCGGCTGAAGAAAGTGTCACTTGCGATCCGCAATGTCATTCGCACGCCGGACATCATTGGCGTCGTTGAGATGGAAAACCTGACGACGCTCCAGTCCGTCGCTACCCAGGTCAACAACGACGCAGTTACGGCCGGCGACCCGGATCCGAACTATCAGGCATACCTTGTCGAAGGTAACGACATCGGTGGGATTGATGTTGGCTTTCTCGTGAAGACCACGACCGTCAGCGTCATTGACGTCACTCAGTTCGGCTTGACGACGACCTATATTGATCCGAACGATAACCAGCCCGCTCTGCTCAATGACCGTCCGCCGCTTCTTCTGAGGGCGACCGTCCAGCCGCCAGCTGGCGCTCTTTTCCCGATCACAGTCATCGTCAATCACCTGCGCTCGCTCTCAGGCGTGGATGATCCGGTTGACGGCAATCGCGTCCGCACCAAGCGTCGTGCGCAAGCCGAGTTTCTCGCTAACCTCATCCAGACGCGTCAGACAAATGACCCGAATGAAAGAATTATCTCCATCGGAGACTACAATGCGTTTCAGTTCAACGATGGTCTTGTCGACTCGATAGGCACGATCAAAGGGGTCCCGACACCCGCAACTATGGTGGCGCTTGCCAGCTCCGACCTGGTCAATCCAGATCTGACCGATTTGATCGATACTGCACCGGCTGATCAACGCTATTCGTACTCATTCGATGGGAACGCACAGGCGCTGGATCATGAGTTGATATCTTCGAATCTGTTACCGAAGTTCGCTCAGATCGTTTATGCGCGCAACAACGCGGACTTTCCCGAAACGTTTCGCACGGACCCGGACCGTCCCGAACGCATTTCGGACCATGACATACCGGTCGTCTACTTCAACTCCGGCTGTACCTTTGCCGTCTCGCCACTGGTCGCCAACTTCTCAGCCAAGATCGGTTCCGGCACGATCAACATCACGGCTGATCCGGGCTGTGAGTGGGCGGCTCTGGAGTCGATTCCGTGGCTCGCATTCACCTCGGCCACAACCGGAAACGGTAATGGATCGGTGAACTTTGAGATCGAGGCAAACCCAGGCACTGTTCGTAGCGGTATCGCCACGATCGCGGGCCAGTCCGTCGCCATCCGACAGGGTACAAACTTCCTCGACGTAGCCCCGGACGATATCTTCTACGAGTTCATCGGCAAGATTTCAGCGGCTGGGCTCACCCTTGGCTGCAATCCGGATGGGACTTTATTCTGCCCGGAGAATGCCATCACCCGCGAGCAAATGGCGGCGGTGATCATCCGAGCGCTGGGCAATTACACTCCAGCCACGCCCGCTCAACAGGATTTCGCCGATGTTCCACCGACGAACATCTTCTATGCCTTTATCGGTGATATGTATTCGCGAGCTATCACTCAAGGTTGCGATGCCAGCGTAGTCCGGATCTACTGTCCGTCAAACAATGTGACGCGGGAGCAAATGGCAGCGTTCGTCATTCGTGCCCTGGGCGAGTTCAACCCACCGACGCCCGCGTCTCAGCGCTTTGTCGACGTACCACCTTCAAACGTTTTCTACGCTTTTATCGAGGAAATGGCGGTTCGGGGAATCACGCTGGGCTGCGATGCGAATGGCCCGAAGTATTGTCCGACGGACTTCGTCACTCGCGGGCAAACGGCCGCCTTTCTGGTAAGAGCGTTTGGGTTGTAATTTGTCGATCGGGTTTGTTTTCGCGAAGATCAGCTAAGGCCTGTACTGTCAGCGTTCATTTCTGCCCGAGGAACCGGGCCGACTTGGTGCCTGCTCAGAGGACAGGCTTATAGCGTTTTCCAGCCGGAGGGGTCCACGGAAGAACCGTCTTGGTAGATCAGGGAAGGAGGCCTCAGCTTCTCCCGGGAACAGTCACTTGCCCATCCATGGGGGGCCGCGTATAATTTGCTTCCCTTGCGATTGATTGGAATGAAAGAAGCCGATAGAGCTTCGTTTGTCGCCTGGAGGAGCTAAGCTGGATGAAAAATAGAGTTCTTTCGCGGATTGCCGCACGTGCGCATCAACCCAAATCTCGGCGTACGCTCGCAGCCATACTGCACGCCGCATCACTTGAGCCCTACCAGCTGGAAATCACTCACCAGCCGATCAGGCTCAAACGCTTACCAGACGCCTTTCGTGGATTTCGAATCGTCCAGATATCCGACGTGCATCACAGCTCATTCCTGGGTGAGGCCAATATCGTAGCCGCATCCCGGAGGGCAAACGCGCTGGAACCGGACATTGTCGTCCTGACCGGAGACTACATCTCCCATTCTCGCGACTACATTGCCGGGTGCGCGAGAGCTCTTGGAACGTTGCGCGCGAAGGGCGGAGTTTTCGCGGTCCTCGGCAATCACGATCACTGGACTGATGGTGAGATGATGACGTCCGCGCTCCAGGCGCAGGGGATTCGAGTCCTCTTAAATGAGAGTCTCACTCTGGAACGCGGTGGTTCCCGCGTCTGGCTGGCCGGAGTCGATGACATGATGGTAGAGCGAAACGATTTGCGGGCTGCCCTGGAGCAGACCGACGCTACCGAAGTACGACTCCTGCTTTGTCACAATCCTGCAATTATCCGAGAAGCCGCACGCGCCGGTGTCGATCTGGTACTTTCGGGCCATACCCACGGTGGCCAGATCAACTGGCGGTTGCTCGTCGGAAGAGATGATCATCCCGTCGCTCGCTGGTTGCGCCGGCCGAGCCGTCGCCTGACCCGCGGTCACGCTCAGCTTGGTGAGACCCAGCTGTATGTGAATCGCGGCCTCGGTACGGTCGTGGTGCCCTTGCGCTATGGCTGCCCACCTGAAATAACCCTGCTCGAGCTGACAAACTAGACTTTTGATTTTGGATTTTTGATTCTTAGTTTTCGAATCTGCGCAGAACGAGTCTAACAATTTCAAGCAGCATTG